>CAZCHZ010000046.1:0-9052 GCA_964498615.1 uncultured Legionellaceae bacterium
TGTTTGTTTTTTTTGCTAAGACTATGCAAGGAATGCTGGAAAAAAGAATGTATATTAGAGTAAAACATGATACGTTTAGTCAATGTTTGCATTTAAATTATCAGAAATATATTAGTTATCCTTTGGGTGAGTTAATAACAATAGTTGAAAATCACGCTGCGTCAATGATTCCTTTTACCGCGATGCTTATCGACGTATTATCCTTGGTCTTTACAATTTGCTTTTATTTATTTTTGTCCTTGAGAGTTTCATTTTATCAGTCAATAATTTCGCTTGTTTTCTTTGGTGCGTTATTATTCATAGCAAAGATAGCATTAAAAAGGAAGATAGAAAAAGTAAGTGTTGAAAAAAACAAGCAAAGAATAGAGTTAAATAATATAACTGTCGATTTTCTATCGGGGTTTAGAGATATTGTGTTGGCCGGCTTAGAGAGTCGCGCTGAGAAGATGCATGAGAGAGCGGTTCAAAGTTTTTCTTTTGTGCATTTAAGACATGTTGTTCTTAAAAGCCTGTCTGATTTGATTGTGGGAATATTATCTATTTTTTGTATTTCCACCGTCATTTATTTTATTTTTATTAATGCGACTTCCCAAAATCAAGCTATTGCGGATACTTTAATAATTATTGGTATTTTTGCAAGACTTGTCGGCCCAGCCCAATCAGTTTTGCTTATGTTTTTTAATATGTTTGAAATGTTTCCCGCATTAGAGAAATTGCATGAAATATTAATAGAAAAACGTGGTATGCATCTTTCGTTCAAGCAAGAAACAGATATAACTTTAAAAAAAGGGATTGAATTTAAAAATGTTAGTTTCTGTTATCATGGTTCAGATAAAAAAATACTAGATGATGCTACGTTTGATATACCCGCAGGGAAACGTACACTAATAGTCGGCAGATCGGGTGAGGGAAAAACGACCATTTTAAATCTTATTGCCGGACTATTATCTGCTATATCTGGCGAGATTAGATTCGATGGGCAGAATATTAAAAATGTAGGTACAGTTAACTTGCGCAGGCTGATTTCTTTTGTTTCACAAAAAACTTTTTTGTTTAGCGGGACCTTGAAAGAAAATTTAACTTTTTTTTCTGAACAGGAGCTTAGTGATGCAGTGCTTAAGCAAGCAGCTGAAGTTGCCCAAGCTGAAGAATTTATAAAGGGATTTGAAGATGGGCTTGATACAAATATAGGACAAAATGGTGCATTTTTATCAGGCGGGCAACAACAAAGGATTTCCATTATTCGAGCCTTATTGCGTAAATCATCAATATTGATATTTGATGAAGCAACAAACAACGTAGATCGGGAAACAGAAATGGCCATTAACGAAGCGATTCAAAATCTGCGTGGAAAAACGATTATTATTATCACACATAGCTTAGCAAATATCCGCTATGCAGATCATCTTTTATCTTTGGATAATGGAAAAGTGATTCAAATTGATAAAACACATGAATCATTTAACAGTTTCATGTTAGAGGGATCTATATAAATGTGTGGTTTTTTTGGTATTTTTTCAAATAAGCACATTAACTTACCTATGCACATAAAAGCAGGAATACTTAAAAGCCTTAGACATCGAGGTCCAGATGGAGAGGGTGAATATACGAACGAAATGGTGACGTTACTTCATACACGCTTATCCATTATTGACCTTTCTGTTAATGCAAATCAACCCATGATTTCGAAATGTAAAAGATATGTTATTGTATATAATGGTGAAGTATATAACTTTCAAAGTATTAAAAAAGAGCTATTAAGTCTTGGTCATGTATTTCATACGCATTCGGATACGGAGGTAGTATTATATGCGTTCATTGAGTGGGGAGCACATGCGATACAAAAATTTAATGGAATGTTTGCGTTTGCAATTTTAGATCAATTAAATAAAAAATTATTTATTGCAAGAGATCGCTATGGGATAAAACCCCTTTACTATACAACAAAAGATAATATGTTTATTTTTGGTTCAGAAATTAAAGCCATATTAGCTACAAAATTACTCAAGGCGCAAATAGATAAAGAAAGCCTTTTAGAATACTTAACGTTTCAAAATTTATTTTCACAAAAAACACTTTTTAAGGATATAAATTTATTTCCGTCAGGTAGTTATGGATGGTTACAAATTGAAAATCCAGTGAATTTGCATATCGAAAAATATTGGGATTATAATTTTACTGATACAAATAGTGGTTTGTCCACAAACGATTGCGTCGATCATTTAGATTTTTTATTGAAAAACTCCATTAAGTCGCACATGATAAGCGATAGACCTGTCGGGAGTTATTTGAGTGGAGGTGTAGATTCGGCCTTATTAAGTTATTTAGCGGCAGGGATGTCTAAGGAGACATTAACAACTTTTACAATAGGTTTTGATCTAAACTCAGCAAGCGGTATAGAGTTATCTTATGACGAAAGGGAGTATGCTGAACATGTATCATATTTAGCAAAGACTGAACATTATGAAATGGTGCTTAAGGCAGGTGACATGGAAGGAAGTATGCAACAACTTGTTTGGCATTTAGAAGAACCTAGAATAGGTCAATGTTACCCTAATTTTTTTGCTTCTAAACTTGCGAGCAAATTTGTGCCTGTTGTATTATCAGGCTGTGGGGGGGATGAATTGTTTGGCGGATATCCTTGGCGATATATGCAGGTTTGGGACTCCCCTTCATATAATAGCTTCATAGATGCTTATTATAATTATTGGCAAAGATTGCTAAATAGCGATGAAATTTGTCAAATCTTAAAATCAATATGGAATGAAGTGAAGCATGTCGATACGAAAGAAATGTTTACAAATGTTTTTCCACATATTCCACAAAAAGTTGATCAACCATCATTAATTAGCTCGTGTTTATATTTTGAAGCAAAGACATTTATGCATAGTCTGCTGGTGGTAGAAGATAAACTAGCCATGTCGCATGGTTTGGAAATGCGTACACCTTACTTAGATAATGAATTAGTTGACTTTGCTCTTCGTATTCCTATTCGTTATAAACTAGATTTGAGTAAGCCAAATACCCGGATCAATGAGAATGAAGCAGGTCCTAAGGTTCAAAAATATTACGCGCAGTGTAAAAATGGAAAAATAGTACTGCGAGCAGTGGCCAATAAGTATATTCCTGAAAAAATTTCATTTAGAGAAAAAGTTGGTTTTTCATCTCCAGATAATAGTTGGTTTAGAAATGACAGCTTAAGATATGTGTATGAAAAACTCGGAAATAGGGATAATCCAATTTATGATTATTTGGATTTTGATTTTACACAAACATTAATTAACCAACATGTCTCAGGCCAAAAAAATCGTAGATTGCTTTTGTGGTCATTATTATATCTTTCTGAGTGGTTTAAAACATTTATTAGCCAGGAGTCATTGGTAAGTCAAGAAGCAGCCTTTTTATAGGAGAACTTTTATGTTGAATAGAATATTGCTATGTTTATGGTTGAATGCGATTTTTGTGGGGCCTACGCATGCCTATTTGGATGGGGGGACCGGTGGAATGCTCCTGCAGTTACTGTTTGGTGGCGTAACCGGTGCTGTTATTATAGTAAAAATGTATTGGCAAAGTTTAGTTGGGTTTTTTAAAGGACATAAATCAAATGATGTCGATGTGTCCAATTTGAATAAAGAAAAAAAAGAATCAAAAACCCAAAATGCTGTGCAGAAGGATGATCATGTTAAACCCAATATATGAACCAGCGTCTTTTCGTGATCTAGACGGTTCTGTTCTCTATCATCAAAATCGAGTTTTAAGAACTTTAACGGCAGATGCTGCGGATAGGATGAAAAAATTGCTAGGCAAAGCATTTTTTCAAAAGCTCATGTCTGAAAAAAAGGTTATTCATACAACATATCTTGAGAATAAACCAGTTGGCATAGAGCTTGTAGTAGGCTATCCATATTTTTTGGAACATGAAAAAATACCTATTATTACTTTTCCATATGAATGGACATTTCATATGCTGAAAGATGCAGCCTTAACACAATTGGATATATTAATGCAGTGTATCGAGAACGGATTTATTTTAAAAGATGGTTCCGCATTTAATATGGCAATGAGTGGACATAATATGTGTTTTATTGATGTGCTATCCATAGATGATTATAAAGAAGGTCAGCCATGGGAGGGGTTTTCACAATTCTGTGAAAATTTTCTATATCCTTTGATGTTGACTGCGTACAAGGGCATTGATTTTCAATCATATTGGCGAGGTTCTTTGCAGGGCGTAAAGTTAAGTGATATGGCGAATGTCATGGGTGTTTTTGATGCAATACGACCTGGTGTTTTGAAATATGTGTTCTTACAAGAAAAACTATCATCATCTAGTGCTTTAAATACGAAAACCTTGTTAAACAAATTCAAAGAAAATATTTTTCCAAAAAAAATGCTTACTAAGCTTGTTGAAGATTTGAAAAGCGTTGTTGTAAAGTTGAAAGCACCTTATATACAATCAGATTGGATCCATTATATCAATAATAATAGTTATGATGTTACTGGGAGAGACATTAAACATAAAACCATCAAAAATTTTGTAGAATCTTATAAAAGCACCAACATGGTTGATTTTGGAGCAAATACAGGAGAATATTCATTAATTTGTGCTAAATACGCTAATGTGGTTAGTATTGATCTGGATCCCTGTTGTATGGATAATTTATATCTCCATATGAAGCGAGAAAATATTTCCAAAGTGTTACCTGTGGTGAATGATATGATGAACCCATCTCCTGCTTTGGGATGGGATTGCAAAGAAAGAAAAACGCTTTATTCACGGTTGCAAGGGTGCGATGGTTTTTTGGCTTTGGCATTAATTCACCATTTATGTATTGGATGTAATTTGCCAATTGAATCTTTTTTAGATTGTTTACGCAATACTGCATCACGGGGTATAATTGAGTGGGTTGATAAAAGTGATCCCATGGTACAGTTTATGCTGCGTAATAGAAAAGATGTTTTTATTAACTATAATTGGGTGAATTTTAAAAACCAACTAGAAAACTTGTTTGAAATACAAGACATAGTTGAGTTGAATCAAGGTACTCGAAAATTATGTGTTGTGAGCAATAGAACATGAACATTGTTATTTCAGGTGCTTCAGGATTTATTGGAACGCATTTATGCAATTATTTATCAAAATTTCCAGAATATAAAGTTTATGCCTTAACACGATCCGGAATAATAGATGGTCCTACTATAGCTGTTCGCAGGTTAAAATTTGACTTCACTATTCATAATCCTACTGAAATATTACCTCATAAATCTGATATTGTTATTCATCTGGCTCAATCATCGGTGCCTAGTCCGGTGTTTCCTAAAGATGGTCAAGATGTTTTTGATGTAAATATTAAAAGTACTTTGAAGTTGCTGGAGTACGCTTGTAAATCAGAAGCTAATCATTTTATTTACTTTTCATCCGGAGCAGTATATGGAAAAAGCCACGCAGTTGTAAATGAAAATTCAACATTAAAATTAAATGATTTTTACGCAAGCTCGAAGTACATTAGCGAACTACTTGTTAATGATTATTCTGAATTTTTTAAAACTACAATTTTTAGGCTATTTTTCCCATATGGTGAAAGTCAGCAATCATTTCGTTTAATTCCTCGGCTGATTGCTAAAGTAAAAAATAGAGAGCATATTCGTTTAGAAGGTACTCAAGGATTATATATTAATCCCATTCATGTTCAAGATGTTTTGAATTTTATTCTTAAAACGATTCAATTACAAAAGGCAGGGTTATATAATCTTGCGGGACCTGAAATTTTGTCTATAAAAATGATAGCAGAGAAAATTGGTTCTTATCTTAAAATTAATCCTATATTCGAAACGAGTGATGCTGCATCTGATGAATATTTGGCGGGAGATATTGCAAATTTGGTGACATCATTACAGCATTCACCAGATAAATTATTTTCTGATATGCTGTGTGAAATGACAAGGTAAGGCAAGGATGAATATAAAAATTATAGGAAATTTCTTGGGCAGTGGTTTGAACTTTCAACGGGCTCTTCAAACAGATGTTAATTGGAGGGTGGATGTTTTTATAGACCAGCGGGGTTGCAATCTAAGTAAGCCATTGAAGAACGATTCGCCTCCTAAAAATATAAAGTTTTATAATATATCTAATAATAGATTGGTTAATTTTATATCAAATACTTTTACTTTGTTTTGCTTTATTAAGGGAGATATTGTTTTATCATTAACTGGCTCTTTGTTGAATAGCCGTTTGTGGGAAAAATATTTTTGCTTTTTTAGATTGAAAAAATATATAGCATGTGCTAGCGGAAGTGATATAAGAGAATTAGCAGTTAGCAATACTGATGCTGGCAGAAGGATCCTGAATTACTTTAAATCAGCTCATAAAGTGTTCTTATTAAATGTTGATATGATAATGGTGGCGCAAAAATTAGGACTTAAAAATTATATGTTTTTTCCGTTTGCAATTGATATTGATTTCTATAAACCAAACAATATTGTAAGTAATCGTGAAAAAATTCTATTTTTTATGCCTTCGAATTTAGATTGGGGAGTAACGGATAACAAAAGTGACAGAAATAGTACGAAAGGAAATGATAGATTTTTAAAAGCCTTTGCGAAAGCTGTTAATCAGGGAATTAAGTTAGAATTAATTTTGCTTGATCGAGGTCCAGATCGCCATTTGGCGAAAGAAATAGTGAAAAAATATAGCATGGAAAATCACGTTCAATTTATGCAAGAAGCATCAAAGTTACAATTAAAAGAATTGTACCATAAGGCTGATGTGGTTGTAGATCAATTCGATATTGGTTCTTTTGGTACAATAGGGTTAGAAGCTATGTCTTGTGGCAAACCAGTCATGATTTATATCAATAATACATTGGCTAATATTTGTTATGAAGGAGATCTTCCCCCAGTAGTAAATGTTAGTAATGAAACTGAAATATTTGAAGCTATAGTTGATTTAGTAAGTACCTCAGGAAAAATTGATGCTATTGGGATGCAAGCAAGAACATGGATTGAAAACAATCATAGTTTTTCTAAGGTTTATAAGAAATTTAATGATGTCATTAGAGCCTATTGATGCATATTCCTAAACATTGGAATGAATGGTTGCAAGAGCAAGGCACCGAAACTGGTTTTTGCCAAACTTCCGATTGGGCAAAAATTAACTTAAAGATTAATAAAAAGCCACCGTATTGGATTGAAATAATTGACAAGGAAAGAAGACTGCTCGGAGGGTTGTTTTCTACTAACAAGAATTCTTTTAAGGATAATATTTGTAAATTGTTGAATAAAAAACGAGGATATTTGGAATGTTACGAAGGTCCTGTATTTGCTAAAGATAGTAGCCTGCCTGAGTTAACTGCTTTCTTGATGGAAGTTGAAAAATTATCCAAACAACTGAATATAAAAACGATAAGATTATATGCACCTCCACTATCACTCTGGCAGCACGATGATGAATATAAAAAGATATTTTTTGATTTTGGATATATAGTAAACCCCTGGCAAACATCCATAGTTGACATTTCACAAACGCCAGATATATTAATTAAGACATTTGATCATGCTATTAGAAAAGGTATTAACAGGTGCTTAAATGAAGGTGTTATTGTAAAAAAATGTGAGACTATAGATATTTACAAAGAAAAATTTTTATACCCCTATTTTGAGACACGAAGTAAGTTGGGTTTTTTAACACCTAAAAGCATTGATGATTTTGTATGGTGGAGTGAGGATGTTCAAAATAGTTATGCTTATTACATTGCAGAAGATTCCACTGGAGATATTTTAGCTACTTTGGGAACGTATCGTTTTAATAAGATGGTGACTGAAATTATGTCTGAGCGAACACTCAAGGCAAGAAACAGTAAAGTACCTGTTCAAGATTTTTTACACTTTAAAGTAATGGCTGAACATCATGCACAAGGGGACTTATTTTTTAATTTGGCAGGTTTTAATCCGAATCCGAAGGATGAGAAGGAAAAAGGTATTAAAATGTTTAAGCTTAAATGGAATGGTAGGGTACTAAATTACAATTGCTTTGAAAAAAACGCAGGAGGATAATAGCGTATGCAGCCCAGTAACTCTATTGAATTTGTGGTTGATATTATTAAGTCATATTGGATGCCAGGAAAAAAAATTTTAGAGGTAGGCTGTGGTCCCGCTTATCTTAGAAAATATTTTAAGGAAGATTACACAGGGAGTGATATTACTGATCAGCCTTATACTGAAACTATCCCAAGAACGGTTGATTATGTTTGCCCAGCAGACAACTTAATATTTTCTAAAGAACAGTTTGATATTGTTATTATAAAATCAGCGCTATTCCTTTTCGATAATTATAAAGCAGCTCTTGCAGAAGTATATCGTGTGCTTAGTAAAAATGGAATGCTCATTATATTTGATTATAATTTTCGGACTCAAAAGATATTATGCAAGAAAGAAGGTCACAGCAATTACCCTTGTTGGACTCAATGGAAATTAGCAAAAATTATAAAAAATATTGGCTTTAAAAAAACAAAATTGGCATTGCCTCTCTCGATACAACCACAGGGGATTAAGAGATTGTATATGCTTGGATGGCAGGAGTTAAAAGGTAATTGGGCAATTGTTATTGCTCAAAAAACGTAAGGTAAGTAAATGATAAAATGTATGAGTGATACAGGTAAACTTTATAAAATTGATGGTAAGCTTTTATCAAAGCTCGAAGTTTTTGAGGCATTTAAAAACAAGGTACTTGTTGGACGGCAACGAGCTTGTGTTAATCTTATGGAGGATTCAGCGCATAATATTGTAGATTTAGGGTGTTATGCAGGTCAAGTAGTGGCTGAATTACGAAAGCTGTATCCTAATAAGAACATTATCGGTGGAGATTATATTCAAGAACATATTGACCTTGCAAATTTGTTACATCCAAAGTTACCAAGTAATACATTTAAAATTTTAAATTCATATGATTTGGCGCTTGAATCAGATTCAGTAGATTGTTTGTTATTTCAAGAAGTGATTGAACATTTAGAAGGTGCAGCGCAAGCCATTAAAGAAATTAATAGGGTACTAAAAA
>CAZCHZ010000047.1:0-9031 GCA_964498615.1 uncultured Legionellaceae bacterium
TGGCGTTAACACGTGTGCTCTTCCTATCTTAGCGCCAGAAGCCCTGGGGGGTTTTCTACGAGTACAGACCATAGATTTTTCTATGTTATCTAACTTTTTCAATAAACCGATTTATCCATTCATGATGAGACTTGAAGCGAAAAGCCCCTATGCCTTTGAAGCCAGTGAGCCGATGATTGCCATGCCTGCGGCAAAGCACTTGGGTTATGCCCTGCAATGGTTTATGATGGCATTAGCGACATTACTATATTTTGGGTTTATTTCCGTTGCGGCTCAAGCAAAATGACAGAAAAGTTATGACAAAAAATAAGGCTAAACACGAAACCAAACGGATGTTGATTATCCTTGGATTGTGCTTGGTCTTTTTCGGACCTCTCCTTGCTGCAAGCTTGCTTTATATATATCGCAACACTTATCCCATGCCACTGCAACATCATGGCCAGTTGTTTACCACACGCAAGAAAGTGGAAAGTCTTGGTCGCAAAATGACACATCCTCACATCACAGGCAAATGGCAACTTTTATATTTTACTCAAGGGACATCTTTACCGAAGCGCTTAAAAAACTTACACCTGGCTTTGGGAAAAGAACAAGGAAAAGTGATCCTTAATACTTTTGTGAGTCATCATCCACCCGCGCCTTTTAGGATTGGCGGTCTAGCCATTGTGGACCCTTCTGGCTATTTGCTGATGTATTATGAGCCGAATACTTTACAAAGCATCCATGCTAAAGGCATCCTAGAGGATATGCGTAAATTATTAAGGTGTTCTCATGGATAAGTATGCCATACGTCATTATTTTAGGCTCGCGTTGTTTACTACCTTACTTGCCTTCTTTGTTGTCATGCTGGGTGCCTATACCCGCCTGACAGATGCCGGGCTTGGCTGTCCCGATTGGCCAACTTGTTATGGTTATTTAGCAGTTCCTGGCGCCAGCACCAAAACTTCACATTTGATTGATACTGTCAAAGCCTGGACAGAAATGACGCATCGCTACGTTGCCGGACTTTTAGGATTGATGATATTTGCTTTAGGCATTCTGGCCGTTCGTAATAAACGCTATCCCGAGCAACCTCTGGTGTTACCAATTGCGCTAGTTTGTTTGGTTGTCTTTCAAGCCTTCCTCGGCATGTGGACTGTTACGCTAAAACTTTTCCCCTTAGTTGTCGTGGCACATCTTTTAGGCGGCCTATCTACCTTAGTGTTACTACTCTGGCTCTGTTTAAAATTAAAACCTATCAAATTAGATGGAAAGATTGATAAACTAAAAAGCTTACGGATTTTAGCTGTATTAAGTTTATTAGTGCTTATCCTACAAATATTTTTTGGCGGATGGATGAGTGCAAATTATGCAGCTTTGGCCTGTGTCGATTTCCCTGGCTGCCAAGGATCTTTATTTCCTTCTTTAAATTTTGTAAAAGCTTTCGATCTTACTTCTGCGGGCGTGATTGGCAGTCTTGGACATCCCCTCGATAACACGTCTAGAGTGACTATCCATATGGGACCCCGCATGCGTGTTTTGACTACCGCGATTGTGATTAGCTGGCTTGCCTTTCAAGTGTTTGCGCGCGCAGAAAGTCTTGTATTGCGTTGTTTAAGTGTGGCGCTTGCCGTATTGATTACCATGCAGATTATGCTTGGGGTTACAAACGTTCTGGCCTTATTACCCTTACCTGTGGCCATCGCACACAGTGCTGTGGCGGCTTTATTACTCCTCTCCTTGGTTGCTTTAAATTATTATTTGCACACTTTTCCAAGACACAAGGAGTAAGTGTTTTTGGAGGCAATTGGGGATTATTTATCGCTTTGTAAACCCAAAGTTGTTGCCCTGATGCTGCTCACCAGCTTGGTGGGCATGCAACTAGCGAGTCCAGAAGTATTGTCTTTATATGTTGTTTTTTTTGCCACCTTAGGTATTGCCCTCTCTTCAGGATCAGCTGCAGTATTCAACCATTTAATCGACAGAAAATTAGATGCAAAAATGCAGCGCACAGCAATGCGTCCCATTGCCAGTGGACGCATTTCTCCCCAAAATGCATTGATCTTCGCGCTCAGTTTGGGCGCTCTTGGGATAGGGATATTATTAAAATATGTGAATGCACTCGTAGCAGGGCTTACTTTTAGCACAGTGATTGGTTACGCCCTGTTCTATACCGTTTGGTTAAAGCGTGCCACCCCACAGAACATTGTGATTGGTGGACTTGCGGGCGCCATGCCACCCCTCCTGGGATGGGTGTCAGTGTCCGGAGAAATTACTGGCTATGCCTTATTGCCGGTTTTAATTATTTTTATTTGGACCCCACCTCATTTTTGGCCACTGGCTATCTATCGATGCGCAGAATATGAAAATGCTAATATCCCGATGTTACCCGTCACACATGGTATTATGTATACGAAGGTAGCCATCTTGCTCTACAGTTTACTGCTCTTGATCACTTCCCTCTTGCCTTACATCACCGGAATGAGCACCTGGATATATCTTACGGCAGCTTTAATTTTAGGACTTGCCTTTTTCCTACAGACCCTTGTACTGTATCTAAGTACTGAAAAAAAAATGGCATTACGCACTTTTAATGTTTCTATTTTTTATTTGCTGTTGTTATTTTTAGCGCTCATGGTCGATCACCACATGCAGTATTAGGATGCAAGATATGAAACTGAAACGTATTCTATGGACACTCATCTTTGGTCTTTCGACCACCTTTGTCGCCTGGTATGGTTTACATCCTTGGCTAACAAAGCAAAATGCTTTAACAGATTCCGAACTCCCCCAATATAAAATAGCAACGGTCTTAACACCTGCAGCCACACTAAATGATTTCAAGCTGGTTTCTAGTACAGGCAAAATGTTTGAACCTGCCTCCTTCTTGGGAAATTGGACCTTACTATTTTTTGGTTACAGCCGCTGCCCAGATATTTGTCCCAGTACTTTAGTGATGGTAAAGCAACTTTTTAAAGATTATGCCGAACTCAATGCTTCACAGAAAATTTCCTTTGTGTTCGTAAGTTTAGATCCACAATCAGATAGTACGGAAGCCCTAGGACAGTTTCTCAACAAATTCGATCCTCGATTTATTGGTCTGACAGGTGATGCGCAAGAAATAGATGCATTAGCAAAATCTTGCCGTGTTCACAGCTTTCCCGAGATTTCTTCTAAAACCAGCAAACAAACTATAGATCATAGCGCAAGCTTACTTTTGATAAATCCAGAAGGTCGTTTACATGCTATTTTTTCCCCTCCCTACACAGCACTAGGGATCGCCGAAGATATGCACAAACTTATCCACAGTCCTTCATCGAGTAAAATATAAGTCGCTCATCTACCTTCAAGCATATTTTCTAATATTTTCTTAAGATAGCATCTTAAATACCCAAAAATTATGCACAGGTTATCCCGCCCTGTTTTAATCGCTCTAAACATAGTTGGTCACTCCCCTGAAAACCCATCATTATTGGGATTTTTAGTGATTTTTACAATAAAATCAACAAGATAAGAAAAAATGGCCCGTGGTTTACTATTTTGTATAATAACTGAAGCTTTTATTATTTTGTACTTTATCCACATAGTTATCCACAAGCTAGTCCTAAAACCTAAGCTAATATTCAAATGCTTTGATACTAAAATGTCGGAGCTAAATAGCTTAATCTGAGGTTTGGTCGGCCCATTTATCCACAATCTGTGAGAGTAACCCAACATAAGATGTGACAAGAAAGGGTGGATTACTAAGCGGTGTTAAGGCCGCATAGGATAAGGGTTTTCCAGAAAAATTAGCGAATTTCCCCCCCGCTGCTTCCACAATGCATTGTCCTGCCGCTGTATCCCAAAGAAAAGTGCGCCCGAAACAAGGGTAAAGATCACTGTCTCCCTTAGCGATGAGACACATTTTTAAGGAACTGCCGCAATACTCTAGCGTATAGTCGCCTAGCTCATTCAATATATGATCGAACTTTTCAAATCGCATTGCGCTGTGTGAACGGCTGACCAGGACTTTGAGAGGAGAATGTAGCGTAGAGCTAACATGTATTTGTTCCGCTGCCTTTGTACCGTCTTGAAAATAGGCTACATGACCGTTTGCCCAATAGCACTGATCTTTTGCTGGCGCAAAAATCAGACCCAACACCGGCTTACCAGCCTCGATGAGCGCGATATTAATCGTGAATTCATCAGAACCCTTAATAAATTCTTTGGTGCCATCTATAGGATCCACCAGCCAATAACGTGTATAGTGCGCGGGCACTTGCTTTAGGATTGGCTCATCTTCTTCAGAAATAATCGGAATCTTTGGGTTAAATGCTGCTAAACCTCTTGTAATCATTTGGTGTGCGTACACATCAGCTTCGGTGACAGGCGACCCATCCGCCTTACTAAATATTTTGAGATTTCGAGGCTGCAATGCTAAAATATGAGGAGCCGTGGCTCTTGCGAGTCGCAGGATGTCTTGGATCCACTGATGGTATGTATCATTCATAAAAAAAACTATTATACATTTATACATTCACAAGGACAAAAGACTAGGGTATGATAAGTTTCGTTTAACAAAAATAGAGAGAAAAAATCAGCATGTACCAGAAATTTCAATTTTTTTCTGACGAAGAACCCCAAAAGCCCAAGGATGTGGAAGGATATGCCCAAGAAGAAAATGAAGAAGAGGACGATGAAGGAGACGAAGGAAGCGAGGGACATGATGTAGAAGGTGGTGAACCTTTCTTTCTTATCGATCCTAATAAAGTTCGCGTAGAAAAAGTTCGTTTAGATAAATGGCTTTGGGCTGCCCGTTTTTTCAAAACAAGACCTCTGGCGCGTATCGAGGTTGAAGCCGGTCATGTGCTGTATAACGGCGAAGTGACAAAACCTAGCCGTGAAATCGAACTCAATGCAATTTTAAAAATTCGTCAACGTCGTTGTGAAAGAACTGTGATTATTCGAGGTCTATCTACACGCCGTCGTAGCAAAGAAGAAGCCTTGCTTTTGTTTGAGGAAACCCAGGAAAGTAAACAGGCGCGTGATAGACAACAGGAATGGCAACCTAAATCAGAATTTCAGCAACAGCCCTCTTTCAACTCGGCCTATGGGCATACAGAACAAGAGAGGCGCCCTGTACGTTTTCTAAGGCGGAGTTTTGGACGAAATACACAGCTTCCGCTATCACAACCTTCTCATTCGCAATCACAGACAGCTTATCCACCTCAACATTCACATCAACATCAACACCGTCAACCACAATACCCTTCACCTTATCATCAGCCCCAACATTCAAAACAAAGTCATCATTCACAGCAAACACGTTATCAGCCATCACACCCACACTACCCAACGTCATCACAATCACGCTATCCAGCACAATCGCAGACACCTTATCCAGGCTCACCTTATTCACGTCCACCACAATCTTCTCGATATCAAGCACCACCAAAACCTCGCAACCCCCAATATGTGGATCAGGAATTTATAGAGCCAGAATAAATAGTGATGAATACTTATGCCTATCTTATGCGTAGCACTGCCCGGACCTTTAAGGCAGGTATTCGATTATCTTCCACCTGCCAATTGGGATAAGCATACCGTTCTTGAAAAAGGTTGTAGAGTAAGTGTCCCCTTTGGCCATCAAAAACGTATCGGTATTATTGTCGATCTGCGTACATCTTCCGAATTGAATGTTGATAAACTCAAACCCATTGATGCAGTCCTGGATGCAAAAAGCCTATTTCCGCCAAATATTTTTGCATTAATTCATTGGGCCAGTAATTATTATCATTATCCCCTGGGCGAGGTATTCGATGCTGCCCTACCCGTATGGCTACGCAAGGGCAAATCTTTTGAGGCGCTTGACACGAAACCGAGTAAGGACAAACCAAGGGAAAAAGACAAGCCACCCACCTTAAATCCTGCACAGACTCAGGCAGTCAAGCAGATCCTGAATAGCTTTGGAAAATTTAAAACATTTTTACTGGATGGGGTAACGGGCAGCGGCAAAACAGAAGTTTATTTGCGTATCATTGAAGAATGTCTGGCACGCAAACAGCAAGCCTTGGTTTTGGTCCCTGAAATTGGATTAACACCGCAAATGCTGAATCGCTTTCAGGCAAGATTTCAGTGTCCAATTGCCACCATGCATTCTTCATTATCAGAAAAAAAACGTTTTCTTGCCTTTAAGGCAGCAAGCCTTGGTGAAGCCCACATTATTATTGGCACCCGATCGGCAGTCTTTACACCTCTTCTAAACCCCGGTGTATTTATTTTAGATGAAGAACATGATGCTTCTTTTAAACAACAGACAGGCTTTCGCTATTCCGCAAGAGATGTCATGATTATGCGCGCCAGTTTAGAAAATTGTCCTGTTGTGTTGGGTAGCGCTACACCTTCGCTTGAAACCTTGCATAATACACATCTTTCACGCTATCAAAATCTTAGTCTTCCCTTTAGAGCAGGCCGCGCCAAACCACCTAATATACAGGTGATAGATATTCGACATCAGAAACTGGAAGAAGGTTTATCGAGTCAATTAATCCAAAAAATGCAAGAACATGTGAATGCAAAGGGTCAGGTATTATTGTTTTTGAATCGCAGAGGTTTTGCACCCGTTTTTATGTGTTTTGATTGCGGGGCGGTTTCCACCTGCAAACATTGTGATGCACGCTTAATTTTGCATTTTGGTTCTCAACAATTACGTTGTCATCATTGTGATGCAACAAAACCCAAACCCACTGAATGTGAGCATTGCAAAAGCCGAAACCTTCATCCCCTTGGGGTAGGTACAGAGCGTCTTGAAGCAGCACTCAAATGTCATTTTCCAGATAAAAATATTATTCGCATCGATAAAGACAGCACTCGAAAAAAAGGCAGCCTTGAAACTGCAGTGAAGCAAGTCACAGAAGGTGAAGCGGATATTTTATTAGGCACGCAAATGATTGCTAAAGGACATCATTTTCCGAATGTTACCATGGTTGCGATTGTCGATATCGATAGTGCATTATTCAGTGTAGATTTCAGAAGTCTTGAGCGCTTAGGACAATTATTGATGCAAGTCGCGGGACGTGCTGGACGCGAAGAACGCTTAGGTGAAGTACTATTACAAACTTGTCATCCAGCACATCCTGTAATCAATATACTCTTAAATTCTGGGTATAAAGTTTTTGCTGAACATTTATTAATTGAAAGACAAAATGCTGGCTTGCCGCCTTTTAGTTATCAGGCCTTAATTCGTGCAGAAAGTAAAACCCTTGGGCCTGCTGTCGATTTTCTAAAGCAGCTTAAAAATAAACTTGAAAGAAAAGTCTTAAATTGCTTAGGGCCAATCCCAGCCCCCATGGAAAAACGGCTTGGCAAACATCGCGCACAACTGCTTTTGCAGGCAGCAAACCGTAGTACTTTACAAAATCAAGTGAAAGCATTAATTGCAGGTCTTGGAAAGACCCGCAACAATGCGATTAAATGGTCGATAGATATTGATCCGCTTGATATGTATTAGCTCAAGGGTTTTAATGTTACTTTTTTAAAGTTTGATAAGTATTCAATAAAGTCTGCCACATTGGTAATTTCAAAATCTAACTGCTCACCATTTTTATTAAAATCTGTTTTAGGATCAAGTTCTAAAAATCCTAACAAATCTGCTGTAAACACATCTCCTGCTTTGACAACGTCTTGAGTAGCATCTAAAACACATCTTACATAATGCCCTTCATTTAAATAATGCTGCCTTGATTCCCATCCTCTGGTGCTTTTTGCAACAGGAAAATGCTTATTTAGCAAGGCACTGATTGTTTCGCTGTTTTGACGAAATCTTTCATGCGTCGCTTCCATTGTCGCAATTAAGGCCTTCGTTTCTGCTTGGTCTTTAACCATTGTTACAGCAAATATATCATCTTGGCTTACTGGTAAACGAAGACGTATTTTAGGGAAGTGTTTCTTCATAGTAAATGCTGGTGTACTCATGTAAATAATACCTCTTAATAAAATTATTGAAAGTCAATTATATCATAAAAAGAGACCAAACAAAAGCAAAACCGTGCATATCAACATAAGGGGGTCTGACGCCAACCTACAGTCAAATACGCATTTCACAATGTCCTAGAGAAAACCTTCCGCTTTTTTTTCTGCCGCATGAATGCTTTCTTCCAGCATGAGATTGGAGTCATCTATGCTGACATTTTTATCCAAGCGAAAGGGCTTGCCGATACAAATCACTGCTTTACTGAAAGGCTTGGGCATTTGATAGCGATCCCAAGCTTTTTTAAATATCCATTTGCGGCTAAAAGCACTTCCAACAGGAAGAATATCCACATCAAATTTCTTCGCCATTTGTACCAAACCTGATTTTGCCTTATAAATGGGCCCAACGGGACCATCGACACCTAACCCTAGGGAATATCCCTCTTGTAATTTGCGTATCATCTCTGCAAGTGAAGCAACATTTTTTCGACGAGAAGACCCTCTCACCACGGTATATCCTTGCTTTTCTAAGAAAGTACATAAAATATCCCCATCTCGAGAAGGACTGACTAATACCGCGCTTTTTCCGTGATGTGTGTTTAAGGTCATAACAGGTAACCATTGTTTACCATGCCAGAATGCACAAAGGTATTGCTTTTTTTTATCATATAAAGGATCAATCACATATTGGACCTTTAGGGTTTTGAATAAAAGTGTATTGAGATAATAAGCTAAAAATCCCAGGGCTTTTCGGGTATTCATGGTGTTTCTCTTAAAGCTTTCTATCGTAAATTTGTGTTGTAAAACCCATGTGGTTTTCTTCTGACACAAGCTGCATATCTTCTATATCAAATTTCGGGAAAAAACTATCCCCTCATACAATTTTATGTACGGTTGTTAAATAAATCATTGTTGTAATATGCAAAAAAAGTAATAAAATTTATTTTCGATTGTTTTGTTGGGAATTGGAGTTTAGTAAATATGTTTGATTCGATTACTTGGTAGGAGATGCAACATCTAAATAATTATAAACTTCTTCATACTCTGGCAATAAGTATCGCGGAATCTCAGGGTCGTAAATCATTTCCTGGATTCAAATATT
>CAZCHZ010000048.1:0-8769 GCA_964498615.1 uncultured Legionellaceae bacterium
GCCCCCTGTTTCATACTGCCATTCCTCAGGATGAAACCTTGCAGTGGGTTCATGGCCTTCTAAGTGTAAACACAAACTTTTTTGTAACCCTAGAAGATAACCACGAACATTTTGTATCATGATATTACTCACCAATGCTTTCTGTATTTCTTATCTTAACATGCACCACGTTATTAAAACAGATTAAGAAAACTTATCTATAAACGGCTGATAATGAATATCAGCCGTTTATCATCCCTATATTTTATTGAGATGGAGAATTGGGCCTAGGCGCAAGTGGAGTACTTGGAGAATCTGGAGCCCTTGGCGTATTCGGATCGCTTGGCATATTGGGCGTAGGAGTACTGGGAACATCTGGAGTACCTTGCCCGCTTGTGTTGTTTGGCAAGCTCGTGGTGTTCGGTACGCTTGTTGTATTTGGCACACTTGTGGTGTTTGGCGAGCTTGTGTTGTTTGGCACATTTGTGGCACTCGTCGCGCCACTGATGTTTGGCTCAGTTGAAGTGCTTGAATGACTTGAGGGCGGTAAAGCCGTGGATCCAGGCATGGGTGTGGCCAGTGTTTCAACAGGACCATATCCAAAAGGCACAATACCCAGTATTAACAAAAGTATCAAAACCAATAATAGCGCACCTATAATACCACTGGGTCGATAACCCCAAGCGCGGCTATAGGGCCAAGTTGGTATAGCAACCAAAAGTGCCAATATTAATACTATTAATAAGATCGTTCCTAACATTGCAGCCCCCTAATAAGTGCCTGTGTATATTAAATTTAATATAGCACCAAATTGCAACATACATGTGCATAATGGAGAAGGTCAGAAACCACCTTTTGTTGTTGATTGAGCATTATCCAGCAGTCTCGTCTTCGGATTCCGTTGGCTGCACTTGCGAATACCCACACTCCTTCTGAGGACAGACTTTTTCTGTACCGCGACGCTTAGTGGTTTTGAGCATCAGCATTGGCCATTTACAATTGGGACAGGTTTCATCCAATGGCGGACTGTTAACCGCATATTTACAGTCTGGGTATTTATTGCAAGAATAAAAAAATGTACCATAACGCGATTTTTTCTTGGTCATCTTGCCTTTATGACACTGCGGACAAGTGACATTGGTTTCGTTTGCGCCTTCTAAAGGTTCGATGTGTTTGCATTTTGGATACTGACTGCAACCAATAAATTTACCGTAACGTCCCTGTCTTAACACTAAATTTGAATTACAGGCTGGACACAAACGGCCTTCCACAATTTGTGGCTCAAAAGGCGCTTCACCGGGTTCACCCTCTAAACTGCGCGTGTAATCACAATCTGGATAGCCTGTGCAGCCCACAAAACGTCCCCTCTTTCCAAGGCGTATTGATAATGGCTTACCACATTTCGGACAGTTTTCTTCTAATTTTTCTTGAGTAACATCTTTGCGTTGTACAGTTTCTTCTGTGTGATCTACCAGTTTAATAAAAGGATCCCAAAACTCTTTTAACAAAGGCACCCATTCTTTTTCACCCCGAGACACTTCATCTAAGGCATCTTCAAGATGTGCTGTGAAATCGTAATCCACATATTTTGCAAAATATTGTGTCAGAAATTTATTAACAATTTTCCCTACATCCGTTGGTTTAAAACGCTTCATTTCGAGAATGACATATTCGCGATGCTGCAAAGTAGAAATAATAGAAGCATAGGTTGAAGGTCTGCCTATGCCATGCTCTTCTAACGTTTTCACAAGAGAAGCTTCTGAATACCTAGGCGGGGGCTCTGTGAAATGTTGTTCTGAACGCAACTGTAACAAATCAACATTGTCACCTTCTTCTAGAACTGGTAAGAGCTTTTCGCCATCCTCAGCTTCATCATCTTTACCCTCAAGATATACTTTCATAAACCCTGGCGAAGTGACGGTCGAACCATTTGCTCTAAATACATTGCCAGGACCACAGCCTAAATCTATCGCGACCAAGTCAATCACAGCATGCATCATCTGACAAGCAATGGCACGCTTCCAGATCAAATTGTATAACTTATATTGATCGGGATTTAAGGCATTTTTGATTTTTTCAGGAAATAAATCTGGGCGTGTGGGACGTATGGCTTCATGCGCTTCTTGCGCATTCTTGGTTTTAGTTTTAAACATTCTAGGTTCTTCTGGCAAAAATTCCTTGCCATAACGTTCTTCAATTAAATGACGAATGTCTTTGATAGCATCATTAGCCAAGTTAACCGAATCTGTACGCATATAAGTAATTAAGCCCGTCGAGCCTTCTCCAACATCTATTCCTTCGTACAATTGCTGCGCAACACGCATGGTTCTTTGTGTTGTGAAGCCTAATTTACGTGAGGCTTCTTGCTGCAAAGTAGAAGTGGTAAAAGGCGCTGCCGGGTTACGCTTACGCTGACTCTTAGTAATTTTAAGGACCTTAAGCTTGCCATTCGCCTGTGCTTTAAGATCTGTTTCAAGGGTTTTGGCCTGTGCTGTATTGGTAATGGAAAATTGCTCAAGTTTTTCATTTTTATATTCTATCAATTTGGCCATAAATTTTTGTTCTTTTGCAAAGAGATCGGCTTCGATGCTCCAATATTCCTGAGTGACAAATTTTTCTATCTCTTCTTCTCTTTCAACTATCATGCGTAATGCTGGACTTTGCACCCGCCCTGCAGATAAGCCTCGTCTAATTTTCTTCCAGAGCAAGGGCGATAAATTAAAGCCTACCAAATAATCTAAAGCCCGTCTCGCCTGCTGGGCATTTACCAAATCCATTGATAATTCTCGGGGATGTTTGATGGCCGCTTGCACGGCCGCTTTCGTAATTTCATGAAAGGCTACGCGATAAACAGGTTTTTTCGCCAACACTTTACGCTGTTTTAATAATTCACATAAATGCCAAGAAATGGCCTCGCCTTCTCTATCAGGATCTGTTGCCAGGAAAAGGGCATCTGATTTTTTCATCATTGCAGAAATTTCATCTACATGTTTTTCATTTTTTTCGATTATTTGATATTTCATCGCAAAATCGTGATCAGTATCGACTGCGCCTTTTTTGGGCACCAAATCTCTAACATGGCCATAAGAAGCCAGGATATCGTAATCCTTACCCAAATATTTTTTAAGGGTCTTGGCCTTAGCAGGTGATTCCACTATGACTAAATTTTTCATAACTCTCTTTTCTCTTATCCAACCTTAAATGACTAGATTGCTTCGAGCATTTCATGCCCTCGCAATGACGCAGAGTCTACACACGCTGATATCCACCCGGCACAGACATAACATAGTTCTGCAACTCTAGTTCCAAGAGCATGGAAGAAACCTTATCTGCCGTCAATCCCGATCGCGACACCATCAGATCAATAGAGGTAACTTCAAAACCCACTGCCTCTAATAAACCATCATAGGGCACGGGCAAAGCGTCCAAGGCTTCTTTTTTAACAGTTGCCTGACTTATATATTTTAACATGGCTCCCAGTTCTTCTAGCACATCTTCTGGGCTTTCTACCAATTTAGCACCTTGGCGTATTAGGGCATGACAACCTTTGGCCAAAGGGCTATGGATAGAACCTGGGATAGCAAATACTTCTCTGCCCTGATCTAAAGCAAATTTAGCCGTAATTAATGAGCCACTGGCTAAATTGGCTTCGATAACCAAAGTGCCCACGGCAAGACCGCTAATAATACGATTTCTACGTGGAAAATGCGAGGCCAGCGCTGGTGTGCCAATGGGAAATTCTGACACTAAAGCGCCTTTTGTCGCAATTTCGCATCCCAAACTTCGATGTGCGGCAGGATATATACTATCCAATCCACTGCCCAAAACGGCGATGGTGCTTGCTTCTCCCAATAAAGCACCTTTGTGGCTTGCGCCATCTATGCCTGCTGCAAGACCGCTGGTTACTGTAAACCCAACAGAGGAAAAATGTCTGGCAAATTCATAGGCTGTCTCTAAAGCGGCCCGACTGGCATTGCGAGAACCTACCATAGCAATTTGAGGCTTGGAAAGATATTCGGGATTTCCTCGGATAAATAATACATAGGGCGCTGAATGAATTTCTTTAAGCAGGGGCGGATAAGCGCTATCTTTTTTCGTGATCAGATAACAACCTGACTGCTTGGCCCAGGCAAGATCTCGCTCTACCCCAGCCCAATCGGCTTTACCCGGCATTATCAAGCAATTATCCCGAGCATCAAAAAAGGTATTCAGCTCACTTGTTTCTTTTAAATGCGCATTTAATTTCACAGGCCCCAGACCCGGGATCCTTAATAGTGCCAATAAATATCTTAGCTGTTCATGCTGCAAATCCTTATCCCCTCGCGCGCGTTGATCAAATAAAAGCGACAGTGTAAGAGCACGGATCACTTGCTGCAAGAGGCAAGTCTTTATTCAAGCCTTTATTTCTGCACAAGACCTACGATATACTACTGTCATTATGGCGCTTCTAAATATATTACAGTTCCCAGATCCCCGATTGAAAATGATTGCTACTCCGGTAGATACCTTTGATCAGGAACTTTGGCAATTAATAGACAATATGTTCGAAACCATGTACGAAGCTTACGGCTGCGGCCTAGCTGCCACTCAAGTCAATGTACATAAGCAAGTCATTGTGACTGACGTATCTGAAAAATATACTCAACCTTTATGTCTCGTGAATCCCGAATTGCTTTACAAAGAAGGCACGACAGAATCCGATGAAGGTTGTTTATCATTTCCAGGCGTCCATGCCAAGGGAGTAAAACGTGCCAAAAATATTAAAGTACGTTTTTTCGATCGAAATGGTAAAATTCAAGAGCTAGAGACCACCGACTTGCAAGCCATCTGCATACAACATGAAATGGATCACCTAAAAGGCGTTACTTTCTATGATTATCTCTCTCCTTTAAAGCAGGATATGATGATGCAAAAGTTGAAGAAGATTAGACGCAGAGCGTTATGACGCTAAAAATTGTTTTTGCAGGAACACCGCTATTAGCAGCCAATATTTTAAACACTCTCCTAGAAAGCGAACATTCCGTCATTGCCCTTTATACACAGGTAGACAAACCCCGCGGTCGAGGTCGCAAGCTCGAAGAAAATCTTGTGAAAACCATCGCCAAGAAGCATCATGTGCCTGTCTTTCAACCGCTGAGTTTAAAAGATCCAAATGTACAAGCAGCATTGCAAAACTTAAACCCCGATCTCATGATTGTCGCCGCCTACGGTATGATTTTACCCAAAGCTGTACTCAAGATCCCAAAGTTTGGCTGCATTAACGTGCATTTTTCTTTACTGCCACGATACAGAGGTGCGGCGCCCATTCAACACACTATTCTTGCAGGCGATACGACAACGGGGATAACTATCATGCAGATGGATGAGAGCTTAGATACCGGAGATATTTTAGGACTTTTTCCTTGTCCAATTAACCCACGAGATACCACAGCATCCTTAAGCGAGCGCTTAAGCACGCTTGCACAAACTGCCTTGTTAGAAACTTTAAAAAACCTAGAGGACAAGAAATTACATCCCTTAAAACAAAATGAAGACAACGTGAGTTATGCACCAAAAATTTCAAAACAAGATGCGAAACTTGAGTGGAACAACACAGCACTTGTACTTGATAGACAAATCCGTGCCTATAATCCCTGGCCTGTCGCATTCACCCAATTGCAAAACGACACTGTAAGAATTTGGGAGGCTATGCCCCTTGACAAGGTTACTCACAAAGCAGCACCAGGCACTATCTTAGAAACAAAAACCGAAGGTATTGATGTCGCGACACAAAAAGGCATATTAAGACTTCTTGTGCTGCAATTTCCAGGGGGGAAACCCTTGTCTGTTAGCAACCTATTAAATGCAAAACGTGCAGCACTTCAACCTGGCACACAATTTACTTAAAGAAAAATATTTATGCAAAACTTACGCGCGCTCACAGGTCTTTTGCTTTCCGAAGTTTTGGATAATGGACGCTCATTAAGCAATGTGCTGCCGGAATTTAAAAAACAATGTAAAGATCCAAGAGACGCAGCCTTACTACAAGCTCTAAGCTTTGGTGTTTTACGTTTTTATTTGCCCTTAAGTTTTATTGCAAATGCGCTGATGACAAAACCACTCAAACATAAAGAAAAAATCGTTCTTTATTTAATCTGCATCGGTTTATACCAATTGAGACAAATGCGTATTCCTGCACATGCCGCCATTTCCGAAACAGTGGAGGCCACAAAACAACTGAATAAACCCTGGGCATCCGGACTTGTGAATGCTGTGTTACGATCTTATCAAAGACAGTCTATTCATCTCGAAGCAAGCTTGAAAAACAATAAAGAGGCATATTACGCACATCCTGAATGGTTAATTGATACAATAAAACAAGCTTATCCCACACAATGGCAGACAATATTAAAGGAAAATAACGAAGTGCCTCCTCTTGTGATTCGCGTAAACCTCTTAAAAAACAGCAGAGAAACTTATCTACAAATCTTAGCTGAAAATAATATTCAAGCATCGAAAGTCACTAATACAAATGCCGCTTTGCTTTTAGATGACGCACTTGATGTCCCACTGCTACCCGGATATCAAGAGGGCAGATTTTGTGTACAGGATGCCGCTGCACAATTTGCGCCTACCTTACTTCAGCTTGCACCAAAATTACGAGTTTTAGACGCTTGTGCAGCCCCTGGCGGTAAAACAACCCACATCCTTGAAGCCGAACCCCATTTAGCAGAAGTCCTTGCCATTGATATTGCCGAAGAAAGGACAGATCTCATTGCAGAGAATTTAAAGCGCTTGCAACTATCCGCAAAAGTTATCACTGCAGATATTCTGGACAAAAATGCATGGTGGGATAAAATACCTTTTGATAGAATCTTATTAGATGCCCCATGCTCAAGCACCGGCGTTATCAGACGGCATCCTGATATTAAATACTTACGTCAATCTACAGATATGGAAGCGTTGGCAGAAAAGCAAATAGCATTACTTAAAGTACTGTGGCCAATGTTAAAACCTGGGGGGATCCTTGTGTATGCCACCTGCTCTATATTGCCGGAAGAAAATGAACAAGTGATAGAAAAATTTTTAAGCTTAAGAACAGATGCAAAAATTTTCCCGTTTTCCTTGCCAGTTGGAACAGCCCAAAAAATAGGTTACCAAATTCTCCCAGGGGAAAATAACATGGATGGGTTTTATTATGCCTGCCTTGAAAAAATTAAGACCCCGTAAATCAGCTGCAGGCCTTACTATCCAGTGCTTTAATTACACCACTACCAGAAATCTTCTGGGTGATAGCCGGCTTGCCACAATAACCCACTTCGCCCAAACCCCCAATCCTGACATCGAGATTATCTGAAATATTCGTTTTGATAGTGCCAGAACCATCAATGCTAACCGCAGCTGTTTTACCAACAAGATGACTGCCATCAAAATCACCTGCACCGTTGATAGCTATTGTTTGCGTCCCCGCATCACCCACTGCATCAACTTGCGCAGAGCCTGCAATGTTGGTCGTAAATGCCCCAACACTGATTTTAATATTGGCAATACCGACGCCATTCAAACTGAGTGTAAAATTATCCGTTTTTAATCCTTCTTTTATGACAACATTAGTATTACCCGCAGTGGTAATAGATTGAATATCTTTGATTGTTAAATAATAATTAACATCTGCTTCTGTTTTGACAGAATCACTTCTAAAGCCAATCGTTAATATGTCATTTTTCACATCCACTAGAATATCGGGCAAAACTTTATTTTCAGCCTCAATAGTAAGATTTTCCACATCAGATTGCTTAATGTATAAATTTCCCTTACTTTTAATTTCAACAGCAGTAAAATGCGGGATTACCTTTGTCGTTGTAACAATCTGGTTGGGCGCAACATTAGGATCTGGATCTGCCACAAGCACCGCAGGCAAGATGGCAAGACAAGTAACTAATGATACAATTCTTTTTTCCATGATAAAACTCCTATCTAAGAAGTAGTAAAGGTGTAAATTACTAAGCGCCTTGTAAGGTTGGCATGGGCGCTTTTAGGACTTTTGTTTCAAATTTTCCTGCAAGCGCTGCTAAACGTCGATGACTCTCTTCACTTGTGGTTCTATCTAGTTTATCCAATACCCAAGCAAGTTGATCTCTTTCCTGCTGACATAAAATGGCCATGTCACAGCCCGCATCCAAACTCATGCGCGCTCTTATCACAAAATCTCCCCCCATAGCAGCACCCTTCATCGATAAACAATCGCTAATAATCGCACCCTGAAAGCCTAAATCTTTCCTCAAAATATCTTGCAGAAAACGCTTTGAATATCCTGCAGGCACGGCATCTATTTTAGGATAGATAACATGCGCTGGCATCATGGCCCCCAATTTGCTGCTTAATTTTTTGAAGGGAATCATATCTTCTGCCGCCAAAACTTCGAGCGTTCTGTCGTCCTTGGCTTCTGCAACATGAGAATCAGGTGCACAGCCTCCGTGTCCTGGAAAATGCTTGCCCGTAGCAGCCATGCCCACATGATTCATGCCCTCGATAAAAGCCCCTGCCAATATTGCAATAGTTTCGGGATTGGATGAAAAAGATCTGTCGCCGATTACCTGGCTTATCCCTCTGTCCATATCTAAAATCGGCGTCAAACTCAAATCTACACCACAATTTAATAATTCAGCGGCCATTATCCAACCTGCATTGCGTGCTGCGCTCAAGCCTTCTTTTGGATTTTTATCATACAACTCTCCATAATGTTGTGCGGGAGGTAATTTAGTAAATCCCTCATTAAATCGCCAAACCCTGCCGCCTTCATGATCAACT
>CAZCHZ010000049.1:0-8638 GCA_964498615.1 uncultured Legionellaceae bacterium
AATTTTCTTTCTTTTCTGGGCAGCTTCCCATAAATTCACATCGCTTTGCAACCCTATCCAAAATTCAGCAGACGTGCCTAAAGCATCGGCAAGATCCAAGGCAATTTCTTCGGTAATGGATCGACTGCCATTAATAATAGCGCTTAACTTAGGTTGTGTCCAAGTTCCCCCGAGATGCTTAGCAAAATCAGATTGGGAAATCCCCAGGGGAGTTAAAAATTCCTCAAGTAAAATCGCTCCCGGTGAAGTTGGTTTTCTACGTATAGGCAACATGTTTTTTCCCTCAATGATAATCTGTAATTTTTACCTCAGCAATCCCTTGCTCAGTCCACTTAAAAACAATTCGGTATTGTTCGTTGATTCTAATACTATAATGTCCTCTTAGATCCCCGCTCAATTTTTCTAGCTTATTGTTAGGCGGAACCCTCAAATCATCGAGCTTTTTTGCCCTATTGATCATGTCGAGTTTCATTTGCGCTTTTTCCCATAAAACCCTGGAAATCCTTTGCCTCGCTTTCTTCGAATTCAGCCCATGATAAACGTGCCTTGTCTCTTCGTCTGCAAAGGATAGAATCAATCTGCACCTTTTTTCTGCCCATTATACCGAAAAACGATATATTTTAAAAAGACCTTTTTAACTTATCCCAAAAAGCCAAAAAACAACCCATTACAGATCGATATATAAAAAAATTACTAATATTTACTTTTATTAATTAAATTGATAAAATATTACTTAAATTTATAAGGTTAATTATGACAATACAACACGGTATATTCTCTGGTAATGGAGATGTTTGGAGACAAATTTTTAGTTTTTTGCCTCCGTCAGATCAGTGGGAACTGGACAGCTTCAACCGAAATATAAGAAACATTCTGGGAGGAGATAACCGAGGCACAGTTGCCAAAATCCATTTGCATCACCCTCTAGGCCGCTATATTCTCGACCGCTCTTCTGCGGCTCAAACGGCGAGCGCGACACGCAAACTGAAGGCTATCGTTCGTTTGGTTAGAACAACTCCAGTGAATCTAAATCCAGAAACAATCTGGACTCTGTTAAATCGTACTGACATGAACCGCATTTTCCTTTCTGCAATCCCTTTACAAGACCAAGGGCTTATTCAAAGCTTCGACCTTTCTCTTCTAGATGAAAATACCTTAGCTCAGGCGTTATTGCTTGCTGCTGAAAGAAGAAATTGCAATCTATTGGGAAAAATAGCGAATCTGCCAAATTCTCAAGAGCGTTTTGCTAGAGATATTCCACAAGCTCTTTCTAGGGCATTTAGAAGGCGTCATCTTGAAGTAGCTGCTCTTTTGCATAAACACTGGCAAGCTATTTTTCCCACTGACGTAATTGAGACCATCGATGATCCAGCCATTTTGCGGGACCTATTTTCTTGGGAATCCGCTCGGAACTGTCAGGATGAGATTCTTTTTGACGCCATTTGGAAATCTTATCAATTAGAAAAACTTGAACCTTATGGTTTTATGATCTTAATTCTCCTGATGATCACTGGCGCCTTAGGCAGTATTTTAGTTTTTCCCTATGCGGCGACACGTCATTTCATTGTGAGTATATTTGGCCTATAATTTCAAGCTTTGAATGGTGGCTTCCATTGCGGGTTTGTCTTTTCGAATTTGTATCAGCTTCACCATGAGATAATCAAAATCTGATGCCAACCACAATTGTGTGCGACGTGTTTTATCCTCTGAAATATGTTCCAATACTAAGGTTTTTAGTGTACCTAAAGAGGTGCGAAGATTTTGCCTGCCTAATATTTTGAAATGATAGGTTTTGGTTTTCTTAGGATCCACAATGACATATTCTAGATTTGTTTTACCCAAGGCTAAATCTTTGCGTAACTGAAAAAATTGGCTAAGTTTATCATGGGCATTTTGAGGTAAAGCACTGTTTTGCAACTTCCCCTGAATATTTGATTGAATTTTTTGATTCTGCCAATCAAACTTTAGCATTCCTGCCATTTTACTGCGGTGATCTCTTGTGTTAAATGTGTACTTTAGAGGTTGAACGTGTTCATTTTGTATTTGAAATTCACTGCGCTCAGTGTCAGCAAAAGGCAAAAATTCTAATAAAGGGCTGGAGACAGATTCTGCAATGTAATGATTGTCAGCGGTTTTGCGAATGCGGTGGGTACTACTGCCCACTCGTAGCCCTCGCCAATGTAATGCATAACTTGCCGTATAGGTTAAAGGGTAAATTTCTTTTGCCTGGGCCTTAGCATCAGTGCTAGAGAAAGATAATGCAAGCAGGGCAATCAACCCCCAGCATAAAACTGAGTTGTAAAACTTATTTGAAAAATACATCATAAATATCTTTGTACCTAATTTTATATACTTTTATCATCCAACATGAAAGCATTTTCCGGTATACTAAGCAAGCAACTTATTGTGATATTGATTCCTGTATGGGGTTTCGAGGTATTTATGAATAAAAGTCGAGTAACTTGGCTAAGTTTGCAACCGCTGTTCTTTGTTTTACTACTGTGTTTATGTTCAGCAAGTACCCTGGTCTTGGGACTCAACGCTAAATGCTTAGGGCCTCACACTGTGCTATGGATCTCCGTGAAAGATGCGAAAGGTGATACGCCCTATTGGATGAATACCGATAAGCCAGAGGGTGCTGCTTTGTATTTGGAAAAACTTTCAAAACAAAGAGGCATTTCACTTGTGCTGCCGCTGTTTGATTTAACGGACACGAGTATTGTCACCGAACAAAATGCTCAAGCACCGGATTGGGAACTCCTACAGAAAGCCTCACAAAGGTATCATGCAGAAGCGATAGTGTTTGCTAAACTTGAGCAAACCCAAGCAGGAGATCAATGGGTAGGCGAGTGGACTGCCTATATCAATGGTAAAATAAGCAATTTTGAAACACGCCCTGCTGATTTTAATGCGGTTTTAAATGCGGGTTTAAGTGGTTTCCTCACACGTTTGGTAGGACAAACTGCCGAACCGCGTGTCCTGATGGCTGAAGGAGAACAAAGGGAAAAAACAAGCGCGGACTACGAAGCTTTGCAAAAAATCGAAAACCAAATAGAGCAAAGCCAAGCAGATGAAGCGAATACCACCAAAATCGAGGAACAGAAAAAAACAATTAAACTGGCTGTTTCTGGCATCATGGGTGTGGAACACTATGCCAAAGTGCTGGAATATTTAAAACACTTGCCTACTGTGACAGAAGTGGCGGTGATGCAAATTACACCCTCGCAAACTATTTTTCAGATAGACAGTGCTTTAGATAAAGAAGTATTTGCAGAATCTATTGATGCGGGTAAATTTTTGATTAAAAGTTTTGATGAGGCTTTTATACAAGATGCATTGTGCTATAAAATAGCCGAATAATCATCATGAGCATTATTGTGGTATGACTGTACAATTACCTTTAAATATACAATTACCTGATGATGCAACCTTAAGTAGTTTTTATCCCGGTGACAATCTCGAAATATTAAAAATAGTATCAAATATGGCGATTGCAGAAGGCGAGCAATTTTTGTATCTTTTTGGCAAAGAAGGTGCGGGACGAAGTCATTTGTTGCAGGCAGCTTGTCATCATGCGGTTAGTATCGATATACCAGCCATGTATATTCCTCTTTCAAATCAAAGTGCGGTATCGCCGCTGATGCTGCAAGATCTAGAAAAAAGAGCACTACTATGTATAGATGATATTGATGCAATTGCAGGCAATGTTGCTTGGGAAGAAGGTCTATTTCATTTGTTTAATCGTATGCGTGCAGCAGGAAGTCGATTAATTGTGTCTGCGGCTTTCAGTCCCTCGCAGATCCCGATTGCCTTGCCCGATCTGAAATCTCGTTTAGCCTGGGGCTTGAGTGCACAATTACATCCCTTGAATGATGCACAAAAGTTAGCAGCATTGCAGTTGCGTGCAAAATATAGAGGGTTAACTTTACATGCAAATGTGGGTCAATTTCTCTTAAGTCGATGTGCTCGTAGCATGACAGAATTGTTTGCATCCTTAGAAAAATTAGACAGGGCTTCTTTAGCAGAACAAAGACGCTTAACGATTCCTTTTGTAAAGCATGTTTTAGGGCTTTAAGAGCTGTAAGCTAATAGAAGCGAGACGTTTGCCAAGTGCTATACATAATGTTTTTTCATCTTCCGAAATCGCTAATTTATTGTCAGAACCTGCAAAATGGCTCACGCCATAGGGACTGCCGCCCGTTTTGGTTGTGCTCAACACGGGTTCTGTGTAAGGGATCCCAACAATTAACATACCTTGATGCAATAAAGGTAACATCATACTGAGGAGGGTAGTTTCCTGGCCGCCATGTAAACTGGAAGTTGAAGTAAATAAGGCGGCGGGTTTGCCAGAAATTTCCCCAGAAAACCATAAAGAAGAGGTGCTATCTAAAAAATATTTTAAGGGCGCTGCCATATTCCCAAATCGTGTGGGACTACCCAGGGCAAGGCCATGACAATGTTTAAGATCATCTAACGTTACATAGGGTGCGCCACTTGCGGGGACAGGGGGTTCCGCTATCTTTGTGACAGGAGAAACGGGAGGGACAGTACGAATTCTGGCTTCAATACCCGCTACACTATTAATCCCACGTGCTATCAACGTCGCCAATTCAGCGACAGCTCCTGTACGGCTATAATATAATACAAGTATATAAGGCATGTTATCTCCTCTTAATCTCCCTCTCCCGCAAGCGGGAGAGGGTTGGGGTGAGGGAAGTGTAACAGAGGAACCCCTATGACTGCAATTTGCTTGCATTGTATTGTGAAAGGTCGTGTACAAGGTGTGTTTTATCGCCGCAATACTGCTATTGAGGCAGAAAAGCTCGATGTCACCGGTTGGGTACGTAATGTCCAAAATGGCGATGTCGAAGTGTTGATTTGCGGTGAACAAGCCGCTGTTGAATCATTAAAAGCTTGGCTAAGTCGAGGGCCGGATCGGGCAGAAGTGACAGAAGTGATCACAAAAGAAATGCCCTTTGAGCATCATAGGAATTTTGAAATACTTTAATTTGTTCAGTATAGCTTTTTAAATCATTCTCCTTTATAGTGCCGCTTTCGATCATAAAGGGAGATTGGCGATGGAGGTTATAGATAAGGTTAAATTGAAGCAAATGACGCCTAAAGCAGACTTAGATTCTGCTTGGAAGGAGATTTTAGGGAAATATTTTAAGGATTTTATTTCACTTTGCTGGCCACAAGTGTTTGATAAAATAGATTGGTCTAGAGGGTATAAATTTTTAGAACAGGAATCGCAAGCGCTTGTAAAAAAAGAAGAAATAGGGAAGAGAACGCTAGATAAATTAATTGAAATTTGGCTTAAAGACGGTACTGGGGTATGGGCTTTAATTCATCTTGAAGTAGAAGGTGGTGGAAAAAAAGGATTTCCAGAAAGAATTTATATCTATCGTTATCGAATCTTTGATACTCACAAGAAAGATATTGCCACTTTAGCCATATTAATCGATGGCAATCAAGAGTGGCGGCCCAATGTATATGAAACTACCTTTTGGGGAACGCATTTGCGCTTGGAATACCCAATTTTAAAGATTTTAGATTTTAAAGAACGTCAACCAGAGCTTGAACAGAGTACAAATCCATTTGCATTCGTGATTTTGGCACAATTAGCTGCTATAGAAACTGCTAAAAATGGAGCAGCAAGACGGGTCACTAAATTTGCATTGACAAAGTCATTGTATTCACGTGGCTTGCCTAAAACAACTATAGTAGATGTGTTAAGATTTTTAATGGAGGTCATGGTGCTGGGACCAGTTCATACGTTAGAATATCAATATCAAGTACAGGAATTTGAAAAGGAGCTAAAAGTGGGTTACATGACATATGTCGAAAAGCAATGGCTACAACAAGGCATAGAACAAGGACGAGAACGAGGATTTCAGGAGGGCGAAAGCACATTCTTACTAGAATTACTCAAAGGTAAATTTAAGACAGTACCAGCATCCTACTCCAGAAAAATTGTCGCAGCTTCACCAGACAGTTTACTTGCATGGGGTTTAAGGGTTTTAAATAGCAGTACTATAGACGAAGTTTTTGAAGACTAAGATCACGTTTAAATTATGAAATAATTTCTAAAACCACACTATTGGCTGAATATGCAAGGACCGTGCCCTGTTTTCCCCAATCTCCTAAAACGATACGCTTGGCGGTTGCACCTTCTATCGTAAATTCATGTATTCCTGCTTTATGCGTATGTCCATGGATAAGACAAAGCGCTTCATGTGTTTTTAGAGCTTGTACCACTGCTGTATGAGTGACATCGAATTTCTCTATGTTCGCATTTTTTTCAAAAACAACGGATGCGTCATTCTTCGCGCGCTGATAAGTGCGCCTACTCGCAGCCCTTAATTGACGGGCTATTTTTTTTCTAAGAAAAAGTGGAAAAGAAAGAAAAAGTTTTTGCACCCAGATTTGATTGACAAAACGCCTAAATCGTTGATGTTTAACATCTAGCGTACACAAGCTGTCACCATGCATCAGTAAGATGCGTTTGTCATAAAGTGTAATTATGCTAGGATCGGATAGAAGTTTACATCCGCTTCGTTTTGCAAAGGCCTCATTGATTAAAAAATCGCGATTCCCTCGCATAAAATATAGCGCTGTCCCTGTCTTTGCGTAATCGGCTAAAGCTTGGATCACCGTTTCATGATGTTTATCTATCACATCATCTCCAAGCCATACTTCAAAAAAATCTCCCAAGATATAAAGTGCATCTGCATGGGAGGCATCATTTTTAAGAAAATGTAAAAAAAGCTCGGTTGTCCTTGGACGGGAAGCATCTAAATGTAAATCAGAGATAAATAATGTAACCATTTTATTTCCTCAAAATAGTGTAGCATGAAACGACAGCAGTTTTATTAGAATATTTTCTAACTTATATGAGTTCCTGTCCGGTTTGTGTAAACTGATATCTATGGAAATGCGCAATATCCAGGGTCCCGTCAAAACACGATTTGCCCCGAGTCCAACAGGCAGCATGCATGTGGGGAATTTTCGTGTTGCCTTGTTTAATTATTTATTTGCTTTGCGACATCAAGGTTCTTTTTTATTACGTATTGAAGACACGGATATAGAGCGTTCAGACATTCAATTTCGAGATGCAATTTTGGCAGATTTGGAATGGGCGGGTATTCATTGGCAAGAAGGGCCTTTTTATCAGTCGGAAAGACAAGCCCTGTATCAGACACTTTATACAAAACTTGAGGCAAAAAACTTGGTTTATCCTTGTTTTTGCTCGGAAACGCAATTAGCCTTGGCAAGAAAAGTACAATTAGCGTCCAATCAAGCACCTCGTTACCCTGGTACATGTCGCAATTTAACCACTGCCGAGATAAAAGCAAAATTAGCAGAAGGTTTGCTTCCAAGTTTGCGATTTCGTGTACCTCAAAATCAGATCTTGGAATTTCAAGATTTAATTAAGGGTCCGCAGCGCTTTGAGTCTAATCATATTGGCGATTTTATTATTCGCCGTATGGATAAAACCGCACCCTTCATGTTCTGTAATGCAGTAGATGATGCAATGATGGGGGTTACGCATGCGCTAAGAGGTGATGATCATCTTACCAATACACCAAGACAGCGTTTAATCTTAGAGGCCTTAGCGTTAACGCCACCAAGTTATGGTCATTTTCCGACGATTTTGGGGCCAGATGGTAAACCTTTATCCAAGCGCAATGGCAGCCGTTCCATTCAGGAATTAAAAGAAGACGGCTTTTTTCCTATCAGCATTATAAATTATTTGGCAAGATTAGGACATTTTGATCCCGATATGACATTATTGGATCTAGAAGGCCTCTCACAACATTTTGATTTAGCAAATATTAGTCATTCTCCCGCGCATTATGATGTTCAACAACTAATGCATTGGCAAAAAGAAAGTATGCATACAATAGATAAGCAGCTCTGCTGGAATAGCATTGCACCCTATGTGAGCAAATGGGTGGCAGGAGAACATGAGACAGCTTTTGTAGAAACCGTGCAACCCAATTTAGTGTTGCCAAAAGATGCAGCCCTATGGGCAGAGGCCATGTTTGCGCATGATGTGCCCTATCTACCAGAGGTTCAGCCTGTATTAAAAAACCCTGGGCCTGAATTTTTTATTTATGCCGCAGAACTGCTTAAAAAAACACCTACAATGAATTTTTCAACTTTGGCAAATGAATTAGGGCAAAGGACAGGCTTAAAAGGCAAGGCAGTTTTTCAACCGCTGCGTGCAGCGCTCACCGGGCAATTGTATGGTCCGGAACTGGCACGTATTCTATCATTAATGGGACCCGAAAAAGCCCAACATCGATTTTTGGAAGCAGCACATTATGTTACAAATTTATAATACCTTAACGAAGCAGAAGGAAGTTTTTAAACCTCTACAGCCACCTAAGGTAGGGTTATATGTTTGCGGCATTACTGTGTATGATTTTTGTCATATAGGGCATGCCCGTGCCTATTTAGTGTTTGATATGGTGTTACGTTATTTGCGGTATCGCAAATTCGATGTCAAATACGTGCGTAATATCACAGATATTGATGATAAAATTATTAAACGTGCAGAAGAAAACACAGAAGCTTTTGATGCTCTCACAGCACGCTTTATTAAAGCCATGCATGAAGATTTTGAGAGTTTGGG
>CAZCHZ010000050.1:0-8378 GCA_964498615.1 uncultured Legionellaceae bacterium
ATGTTCTGCCGAAATCCCGATAATTTCCTCTATTTCTTTAATAACACGCTCTGGCTCTGCTTGAGGTAAATCAATTTTATTTAAAACAGGAATAACAACCAAACCTTGTTCGATGGCGGTATAGCAATTGGCCACGGTTTGTGCTTCAACCCCTTGTCCAGCATCGACAACCAAGAGCGCACCCTCACAAGCCGCAAGTGATCGAGATACTTCATAAGCGAAATCTACATGTCCAGGTGTATCAATCAGATTCAATTGATAGCTTTGCCCATCTTCGGCAACATACTGAAGCGTCACGCATTGTGCTTTGATGGTGATCCCTCGTTCTCGCTCCAATGCCATAGAATCCAAGACCTGATGGGACATTTCTCTTTCAGATAAGCCGCCACAGAGCTGAATAAAGCGATCGGCGAGGGTAGATTTTCCATGATCAATATGTGCAATAATAGAGAAATTTCTAATATACTTAAGTTGCATAACTAATAAAATTACCCAGTGATGTATGTCTACAGCGGCTTATAGTATATCAGAAGGCTTTTAATTGAGTAAGAAGGGATCTACGCTGCGATCAATCACTGCCCTTGCACGAAAAATCCTAGAACGCACCGTGCCTACAGGGCAATCCATGACAGAAGCAATTTCTTCGTAGGTAAGTCCTTCAAGTTCTCTTAACTTTATTGCTAATCGTAACTCTTTGGGTAAATGTTCGATGGTATCGTAGACAACATCTTGAAGTTCATCTCGCATTAATAAATGTTCGGGTGTGCCTGTGTCCTTTGGCGTATTTTTTATTAAAAAACGCTCCATGTCTTCTTGTAAAGTAAAATTGACATCCCGTGCACGACGACCTTGGGAAATTAAGTAATTTTTCGAGGTATTCACTGTAATACGATATAACCAAGTATAAAAGGAACTGTCGCCTCGGAAATTTTTTAATGCATGATAAACCTTGATAAACACTTCTTGGCAAACATCTAAGCCTTCGCTGGGATCGTGAATATAACGCCCGATAATTCTCTGGACACGTGATTGATAACGTAGCACCAAAATATCGAAAGCGTGATTCTCCCCGCGCTTTATCGCGTCGATGAGACCTTTATCTATGCTGTGTTCATTTTGGTTGTAACTCATCATAATATTTCTACTTATCTTAATAGTGAGTGTTTAAAATCTGATGCCTATAATTAAGCTATAGCCTTATCTCGACCAATAAGCAAATAGGCGGAAATGCAATAATAGGTGATAATACATAAATCTTAACAAAACTACTATTAGGGACTATCCAGACGCATGGAAAGGGTTCGAAATTCACTTTCCTGCAAGGCATCAGCAGGTATCACAATACTAACACTTTGATTTATCAAACGAAGACGCAAAATAATGAGATAGGAATTTTTAAAAGAGGTAAGAATTTGCCCCAAATAGCATTTTTGAGCATTTGTTTCATATCCCCAACGTCCCTTTTCAGTTTGAAAAACACTTCTAATCGATTTTAAAGCTTTTCTATCGGCGTGCAGATGCACGATATGTAAGAAATATAGTGTTGATATTAATGCGCCCAAAAGTTTTAATAACCAGTAGAGGGGTAGGCACATGAGCAGGCCCAAAGCTAGGCTGTAAAGACAGCACAAATAATATTTCAAACGCTTTGATGGATTTAAATAGAATTCGGCTTTTTGCATAGATGTTTTGTTATTTTCCGTATAATGTCTGCAATGATAGGATCTGAAGAGACAGTACTCCCAGATAGTAATGCATGCAAGCTAGGATCCGACTCTTTTAAAAGTCGTACAAAGGCTTGTTGATCCGCAAGCGTCAAGCAAGAATATTGGGCATCAAAAAACGATAAGAGCATGATATCAAGTTCTAACATGCCTCGCCTACATTGCCAACGAATTTTGGCAGGGTTTAAGTCTTCAATTTCTTCTGACATTCAGATACAATCCTTTTGGAGGTATTAAAAGACGTTATTATGTTACCAATTTTGATAAATCTCAACCAGGATTACGGCCTGATTACCATAGCAGGTGAAGACGCCCTTAGTTTTCTGCAGGGCCAATTGAGCTGTGATATGCGCGATATCACGAGTACCACCCTGAATTTAGGGGCAACTTGTAATACTGCGGGTCGTATTATTGCCCTCTTTCGGATTTTTAAAAAAGAGGATAAATATTGTTTAGAACTGCCTCAAGACCTACTCGAAACAGCAATAACCGTTTTTAAGAAGTATGGGCTCTTTTCAAAGGTGAGTATTCATGATGCGACGCATCAATGGCAGCGTTTCGGCGTCAATGGTTTATCACTTGCATCACTTGAACATTTGCTTGAAGATAATCAAAAGGAGCAAATTCAAATTTTAAGCTTTCCTGCTATCCCAAATCAATATGAAATCCTTGGGCCTGATACAGTGATGCAAGCGCTATGGCAGAAGCTTAAGCCCAAAACAAAAATAGCGACAATAAACGCCTGGCGATTAACAAAGATCCGCGCTTTTGTGCCTGAGATCTTTAAAGCAAGTTCAGAGCAATTTTTACCACATTACCTAGATTTACCTCAGTTGGGGGCCTTAAGCTTCAAAAAGGGCTGTTATCGTGGACAAGAAATTATCGCCCGCATGGAATATCGCGCTAACATCAAACGTGGTTTGAAAACAATCATTCTGCCACACTTATCGGAAGTCCCCTTGCCAGGCACTTCGCTTCCTCATGTTGGAAAAGTGGTGATGGCCTGCCTTAATGAAGAAGGATCGATTGAAATATTAGTTGAAGCACCAGACATCAACAAGTAGCAGCTTGCGGTATTACCAAAGGCGTTGGCCTTTTTTCTGTTTTACTGCATTATTGTAAAGGCTGAAAACTTCCGGCGTTTGTTTTAATAATGCTTTCTGTGCATCATCTAAGTCAGGGATTATCTTGCGTAATCCTGTATAGGCAGCATCATCTCTAAGCAAACCCTGCACCAGAGTGCTTAAGATTTTAGGGTCTTTTACATTCTGCAAAACACAAGTTGCGTGCTCTGTGATTGTCGCTGCTTGTCTGAAGCGCAATGCCATATCTTCATAGTCTACCGGAGTCATTCGCTTAAGCGCCTTAGTAGATGAAACCTCCAAACGATCAGGGTAGTTATCTATTCTCGTTTGTGTTTCCAAACCTTGCACTTGAATAGCAGTGGTAGAAATATCCGTTACTTTAATACTTGTATTTTGCTCAAAAATCTTTTTCAACCTATGCCAACGTTCCTTATCAAGGATTTTTCCAATGCCTGTAGCAACAGTTATTTTGGGAGGCGTCTTACCAAACAATAAAGCCCGCGAGGTGGGTGGCGCTTCTTGCTTTGCTAATTTTCCGATGTTTCTTAAGGGTGTATCTAAATTGCTTATGCTTTCCATAAAAGCAATCTCATCTTGAGAAACACCCTGCTTCCTTGCCGCATCCAATATTGCTTTGAATAGTTTTGCACGAGGCGGTTTAAATTTTGGCAAAACATCTCTTAACGTTTCATCAGGATCATAGCCATTTTTTTGCGTATAATTTTCTTCTATCTGTCTTTTCAGCTCTCTAATAAGATTTGTCAATTTACTTTTATCGGGTGGCATTTTTTTCAAAACGAGCTTCATCCCCAACAATACTTTCAACACCTTCATAGAATGTATACGTTGCTGTGCTCTGTTTTGAAGTTTTTCAACAATAAGATCTCTAATGTCATTTGTAGACATCGATGTAAAATTAATTTTAACCTTATTATCTTTGGCCATCAAACCAATATGTTCTGCAAAGTCAAGCAGAGCATTTCTTGGGTCGCTTTCATATGTTTTTTCTACTTCAGCCACGACGTTTGTGATTTCACGTTGCATTTTTTCCATATTACGCTGAATAACCGTTTGCATACCCTTTATAAATTCATCTGAATCAACAAGCAAATAATCATTGAAGTGGTTTGTGGGAATAGGCGCAAAGCCATGTGTACCTGATCTTCCCACCAATGTTCTTCTGCCAAACAAATCAACCCGTCTAGCCTTGTCTTTACAAATGCCGGACAATGCCCATCCGTTGTCAAATTTTGCTATTTTATTTTGATCTTTTCCATATAAAGTCAAATTACCAATTTGCACATCATAATCTTTTAACAATAAACATGCACACAATATTTCTGCACATTGCCTACGTTGTTCGGGAGTGAATGTTTCATCAATTTTACTTTTATTGCTTTGTGTCATGGGGTTGGCGCCAAGAGCTCTTATATCGGGTAATTTCCCCACTTTAGCTTTCAGCGTAGTAGCATTCTCACGAATTTCAGAACAAACATAAATGCTATTATCAACCTGATTCTTGATAAATGTATACGGCACTGCCAATGATTCTCCTATGAGTATCGTCAACATCTTTGATGAAACCACTTCCATGATATCATCCGCCCGATATTTTAAAGAGCGCTTTATATAATATCTTTTCCCAGTCTTAATATGAATATATCTACCACTATATTTATCTTTCTTTTGCGCGCCTCCTACTCCTTCAGATTCTATCTCTCTTTTGAATCCCTCAAATATGACATCATGTGTAGCCATCTTTTATCCCCCCTTATGATCTAATTTTTTTCCATGAGCACTCTGATCAGCTGCAGTTTTTTCTTTATTATAAGCATACAAGGCATTTTGCACCTGCTGATCATCCGAAGCCTCTTGTTCTAATAATTGTGTTTGCGCATTAGTTAAGTTAGGCAATATCTTTGGCAATCCCGCATAGTCGCCATCTTCTCTTAACAAACTACCTACTAAGGTACTTAAAATTTTCGGATCACTAATATTTTGTAAAACACAACTTGTATGTTTTGTAACTGTCGCTGCTTGTCTAAAGCGCAGAGCCATATCCTCATAATCTATGGGATCCAATTGTGCAGCATGTTTATTAGAAGATGCTTCCAATTCATTATAGGAATTTTTTTCAAGCCTGGTATCAGTTGTATTACCTACGGCAATATGAATACTAGAAGCAGAGGTTTTCAATGCGATCTCGCTATGTTTTTCCTTGCTTAAATCAACAAAATACGATTTCACATCTTCCCAACATTGATCATCAATCATGGCGCCTGAAATATGTGAAGAAATGGCCGCCTTAGGTTCTGTACGACCAAAAAAGACGCCTGATGAAGATGATGGTCTAGATACTACCGGTTCTGCAACCGCTGACAAGGCTTCTGATTCGAATGTAACATTTGGTCGCTTATCTCTATAAGCTAGAAATGCTGCACGTACATCCTCGGATGTCTTGGTTCTTGTTTCTAGCGTACTCATTGCCTTCGCAAATCCCCGTTCAAGCTTAGACCTTATTTCTGTAAATCCCGAATCGGAAATAAGGTCTGCTTTAGCATTTTCATTAGCAACAGCGTTACTTCTGATTCTTGCATCCGCAGACACCGCATCTTTGAAAAGATCATTGATTAACCGCTCCTCTTCATCATTTTCTCCTTTGTTATATAATTTTCTCAAAGAAGCGCGCTCTGTTTCATAAAACTTTTCGACAAGAACAACCATCGATCTTTTTTCCATTGGTGTTAATACTGGATATTTCATAATGGCATCCAACATACCAATCTTGGTTATTTGTAAAAGATAGAATTGCTTTTTAAAATCTCCAGGCACTTCAACAGTTTTCACTTTCTTGTGTTTATCTGCCTTCTCTATCTTCTGAGGCCCATATTGTAATTTTATTTTTTCATACACACTTTTGAGTGGCTGCAGCTTGCCTTCTAGTGTTTTTACAAGACGAGGATCGGTGGGATTATAAACTTGACTCAAATCATCATCATAAACTTGTTGACGATACATTTGATATAATTCTTCGTATACTGCGGGCATGAAATCCTCTCCCACTTGACCAAATTGTTTTCGCAATTGTGCTACTTTTTTTATATCAGCTTCCGACACAGCTTCAGCATTTTTTAAAAAGTTTTCTAGCTGTTTTTCAACTTTAGCTGCAACATCTGAGATCGCCGCACCATCAACTTGATGAATATTGAAAGCGTTCAGTAAAGGGAAGCTCAATAACGTGCTTGATACATAAGGATTTACTTCGCCCCAGGTATCATCTGAAGCAAGGCTTTTCATAAAAGAAATAAGTTCTTTATCAACATCAGCATCTGGGGCGCTTATCGCCTCAAGCATTTTTGGAAAAAATTGTTTTCTGTTTTTATACTCAGCATGTTTAGATTTAAATCTTGGCAAAATGTCTAGAATGCTTTCATTGGGTAAATAACCATTTTTTTTTGTAAACTGTTTTGCCATAACCAATCTTAGTTTATAAACGAGACCAGCCAGCTTTGCTTTATCAGCAGGTAATTCCAAAGTATCCATTGCTAAAAAAACTTTTAATATTTGCATAGATTGAATACGTAGCTGCATGTTATTCTTAAGGTTCTCAATAATTTTTTCTCTTATTTCTTCAGCATTCTTTAAACCAGCAAAAAGCGTATCTTTTAAACCAATATGTTTAGCAAAATTAATTAAGGCGTTTGAATCATCAATATTTTTAACGGCCAGTAAAGCTACTTCCATGTTATTCAACATTTCTTTTACGCTAAAGTTTTCTATAGCAAGTTTCATGCCATTTTCTAATGTATCTTGTGGATATAAATTAACGCGTCTGTTTTCTGGTTTACAAATATCCTTAAACGCAGCGCCAATGTTATCAAGACGGCCTAAATCCACATCTTGTTCTGTGCCAAATAAAACTAAATTCTCAAGCCTTCTGGCTGCATCCTGTGGTATATCACCCAGTGCCTTTTTATCTTGTTCATTGATTGCCATATTTGACCTTTACTATGGAGTGCCTAATAAATAGACCTATATTTCTTGAAATTGTTCAATAGCTTAGGGATATCTACACATTTCTTACTCTTAATGACAACTTAAGTAAGTTATTGATTTGTATGGTTATTTTTTATCTAACGTTCAGAACGTTAGCCTATCAAATGGTTAGCAAAACCCTTCTTTAAACGGATCAGGCTTGACATTTTATTTTATGTTTTCTATAATCAACATTAACACAGCTAAAGTTGATTTTGGAGAACTAATATTAGCCATTTTTCATTATCTAAGCAAAGCCGCATGGCTCTCAAAACATTTGGAGAGATGATAAAGCTTGCGCGTAGGGAGCGTAAACTCTCACAAAATAATCTCGCTCAAAGATTAAATGTCAGTCGATATTCAATCATTGCCATTGAAAAAGGCGATCCTACAGTGGCGATAGGGATGGTATTTGAGGCAGCTGTCATTGTTGGCATTCCCTTATTAGCAGCAGATCTGCAGGAATTACAAAAACTGTCACATACTATTACAAGTTTCAATGCTTTATTACCGAAACGAGTGCGACTTAAAAATGAGCCGACTGATGACAACTTTTAAGAAAAATGCCGATCATGCCTTCGTTTGGATCTGGTTACCTGAGAAAACTTCCCCGATCGTTGCTGGATTAATCAAAAAAATAAATAATACTCATCAATTTACCTATGGGAAAAGCTATCTAGAAAACCCTGAAGCAATGGCATTATCACCCCTTGAACTGCCATTAAAACCTGGCAATTCTTTTCCAGAAGGTATAAATATAATACATTCCTGTTTGCGTGATGGGGCACCCGATGCATGGGGACGTCGATTGATAGATTATCAATACGCAACATTTCAGGCAGATGAATTAGATTATATGTTGCTTTCCGGTAGTGATCGTATCGGTGCATTGGATTTTCAAACATCTTCAACCGAATACATTGCTCGCAATCCGAAAACAGCAAGTTTAGAGGACATATTACAAGCCACATCCTATGTTGAACAAAATAAACCATTACCTCACGCATTAGAATACGCTTTATTAAGAGGTACAAGCGTGGGAGGTGCCAGGCCAAAAGCTTTAATCCAAAGTCATGGAAAAAATGTCATTGCTAAGTTTGCTTTAAACACCGACACCTTTAATATTATTAAAGCTGAATATCTGGGAATGCGTTTAGCAAAATTTCTTGGGCTTAATGTACCTGAAGTGACTTTAGGTCATGCATTGGGAAAAGATATATTATTAGTAGAACGTTTTGATCGAGAGTATAACAATTTCGAAACCAGACGTCGTTTTATGTTAAGCGGCCTTAGCTTGCTCGGATTAAATGAAATGGAAGCTCGATACGCTAGTTATTGTAATTTTGCAGAAATTATTAGACATAGGTTTAGCAGGCCTCAAAATGATCTACTCGAGCTTTATAAGCGTCTGATATTTAATATTTTGATTGGCAATACCGATGACCATGCTAGAAATCACTCAGCTTTCTGGGATGGTAACAATCTTATTTTAACACCAGCCTATGATCTATGCCCACAACCACGCATTGGACAA
>CAZCHZ010000051.1:0-8282 GCA_964498615.1 uncultured Legionellaceae bacterium
GTTGTTCTTAAGACCCCAATGGATTGCCTTAATATTAATTTATTGGGTGTTTATGCGTCGCTAGGCGGTGTGGGTTGTTACCGCCTGGTCTGCGGGCTTTGTTATGGATATTTTAAATCAAGGTCTTTTGGGGCAATATGCATTAAGCATGGCAATGATTGTATATTTTGCGCAATTTCTACGCTATCGCTTTCGCCTTTTTCCTTTTTGGAAACAAATGTCGATGATTTTAGTATTGGTGGGTGTAGGGCAATTGACATTATTTTTAGTACAATGGCTTTTAGGCAATCCTCCCCGCAGTTTTATCTACGGGTTATCTACTTTGTCTAGCGCGTTATGCTGGCCAATTGTTCAGCGTTTATTACACTTTTATGGACGCGCTTGGGCCAACACATGACTATCTTAAAAAGATGGTTGTGGATCCTTGTCATTGCAAGCATATTCACTCTGCCGCTCATGTGGTTAAGCGCTTATTTGATGACCAAATCTATAAAGCCCTATCACGCAGAAATAGAAAATATTTTACAAAAAGAAAGCCAGGTCCCCGTCAAAGTGCAAGATGTCATGGTACGTTGGTGGGGTTCTATTTTACCAAGATTGGTATTGCGCCAAGTCACCATTACTGATAAGGCTATGCCTTTATCTGTAGATGAAATTATTGCGGATATCGATTTATCCCAGAGTGCTTTCACTAAAACCATTAAGATTAAATCGCTAACCTTAAAAAATCTTAAAATAACCTATGAAAAACGAGATGCTCAAAAAACCGATCCTCGCCTGATATTGGCTTTTTTAACAAAACAAAATGTTACGCTTGAAAATGCTGAAATTGTATGGAAAAGATCAAATCCTATTCACTTGCGCGTCGATGGTAAATTTGAGAGTTTCGATGATAATCTCAAGTTTAGAGGAAAGACAGGGTTTAAAATAGGAGAGGAGGGGGATTTTCTCACTTTAAAAGAAATCCAGATAGATGCAGATCTAAATGCGCGTTAAGCCAATATCAGCTGCAACATTGTCAATACCGTATTGCAATGTACACTAAAGTGGCCTGAACATTCACCTCTTCACATAGCGCTTCAAGCAGTCGGTCGAAATATTGATATGGGACTTTTGCATAAAGCTGCTAATGTCAGCCCTGAAGATTCTGCATGGTTGTCCTGGGTATTACATTCGATCATTGATGCAAACTTAAAAGAACTTAATCTTAATGTCACGGGTCCTTTAGGAAATCTTGATTTTTCAGGGACTTTCTCTTTGGCGGATTTGATCCTCCAGTTCGCGCCCCATTGGCCGAGGATAGAAAATGCAGCCGGCATAGTGACTTTAGATAAAGAAGCCGTAAAGGTAAAACTCGATAAAGGCAAGATTGGGGAAAATAGCATGCAATCTGTTGATGCTGTGATTGGCCCCTTAAACAACCCAAAGCAACATTCAGAAGTGTCAGTTGTTGCACATGTTGATGGCAAGCTTGAACAAGGGATTGCTGTGTTACAGAGTAGTCCTTTGAAAGAGGGTGTGGGTAAGCGTTTGGCAGATCTCAAATTGACTGGACCCATGCAATTAACACTGGGTTTACAGATTCCTTTAGGTAACTCTGAAAAATCGACGACAGTAGATGGACAGGTACAAACAAAAAATGCGCGTTTTTTTGTAGAAGAACTTGATTTGCCAGGGAGTGAATTGCAGGGGGATTTTCATTTTACGGATAAGGGAATAGAAGTAAAAAATGCAAAAGCGCAATTTTTAGATACCACTTTTACAATTGATGCCCATCAAAACAAAATAAACGCCACAGGATTAGTGACAACCCATTTTCTTCAAACACACTTCGATTTGCCCCTATTTAAGTCTTTTTCAGGGGAATCTTTGATGACAGCCAGTATTTTTCTCAATGAAGATTACTGGCAATTATCATCAGACTTAAAAGGTGTCACAATTGATCTGCCCATCCCTTTTAAGAAAACGGCCGAGCAATCTAAGCCCTTGAAATTTACCCTATATCCCGTTGTGCAAGGGGAAAGGCGTTTTGCCTTAAATATTGAAGGTTTGATGGAGGGCAAATGGATAGTATCTTCGCCTTCACAACAATTGAAACGCGCTGAGTTGGTGTTTGGCAGTGAAGCGGAAGCGAATTGGCCCATAGAAGATAGCCTATCCATTAAAGGTAATATACCGGAACTTGATGCAAACACTTGGTGGTTATTTTTGAAAAAAACACAAACACTTGATAAGTTGCCATTGCATTTGCAGATTACAAGCGATGTCTTAAACTTTTTTGGTTTGAATTTTGAAAAAACCACATTAAGTTATGATAGCCGCAGCAAAAACCTGGTAAGTTTAGATGGCCCAGCGATTAAAGGATCCATTAGTTTACCCGACACGAGTCAAAAGGCCATTAATTTAGAATTTGATAAATTGCATCTCAAGAGTAATGGCTTAAATCCGAGCATGGATATGTCTATGATACAAGATGTGAATCGTGTGCCTGTGATTTTTCTTGCTAAGGAATTAAAATTCAATGATGCTTGGTTTGGAAAAGTAGAATTTCAATTGGAACCGCAAAGTGAAGGATACGAAATACAAAACTTAAGCGCTAAAGCCACCTCGTTTTTATTAGAAGCCAAAGGGCATTGGCATTTTAATGCTACTCAATCCTCCGCTTTAAGCGGAGAGTTATACAGTACAGACATGGGACAAACTTTTTCTTTATGGGGTTTTAAATCTGCTATCAGACATTCTTCAGGTCGATTAAAGTTTGAATTGCAATGGCCAGGCGCTCCTTTTCAGTTTAGTTTACAAATGCTTGAAGGCAATGCTGAACTAGATATTAAATCCGGTCGAATTATGGGAGTAGACCCGGGTTTGGGTAGAATTTTTGGGCTTTTAAGTCTTGATAGTATACGCCGACGTTTGCAATTGGATTTTAGCGATTTATTTAGCAAAGGTTTTGTTTTTGATACCCTTTATGCAGACATGCACTTTTCTCAAGGGGTGGCCAAAACAAATACATTTACGATAGAAGGCCCTGCTGCCAACATTAAAATGCAAGGAAGTGCCAATCTTAATGATAAAGCCCTCGATTTGATTTTGTCTGTAAGACCCCATGTCAGCAGTGGATTACCGCTTGCCGCCACCATCGCCTCGGGTGGAAACCCGGCAGTGGGTGCAGGTGCATGGGTGCTTGAAAAATTGATTGGTAAGAGCGTCAGTAAAATTACAGAACATCGCTACCGCGTGACGGGCTCTTGGGATACTCCCAAAATTACGGAACTCGGCGTACCTGCACGCGAAAAACGAAAATAAGTGTGAATGTTGTCAGTTAACGCTTTCATCCAGGAAATATAGAGAACCGTGTAACCGCACATGGAACTTTTTGACTTATAAAACATCTAAATAATAATTAAGCCCATCATGTATGGGAGGTGTTTTATGTCATATCAAGTACATCGGCCACAGAACATATTAGATAAATGCAATGAAGAATTCCAAAGATTGGATGATTTACTTAATGATACAAGAGCAGTTTTGACGCTCAAGGAACTCCAAGTTGCACACGAAGCTGTGGCTAGTTTATTAGATACAATTAATGCTTTTAAAAGCATGGTAAAGTTATTTAGATCGAAAATGGAAACGCTTCACAAGCGGAATCAGGCTGACAAGGATAGTCCAGAACAAATAAGAGAAGAAAATGAACTTATCAGACTTGGTAATGAAATTGAAGCAATCGTAACCAAGCATGGCGCAACGAATCCAGATTTTTTGTATAAAGGGGATGATACCTTAACAGAACTGGGGGAACAATGGTTAGCAGTTGATGATAATGCAGTAGATGAACTGCTTCAGAAGGTATCCGACTTATCTAAAGAAATTTCTAAAGAAATTCCAGCAAAAGAAAAGCAGCTAGAAATAACAGAAAAAATAACAGGATTAAAACAAAAAGCGCGTGAAATTCTAGAGAGAATGACGGATAAGCATAAAGAGACGGAGGCGTTATCTGAAAGCCTGCGTCAAGAAGGAACTAAAGCTTTCATATTGACCAAAAAGACCAAAAAAATTCCAGGAGTGCAGTCTCAAGATGAGGATATAGGAGAAGCACCGGAAAAAGATAAAAACAAATTAGGGACCAAAGAAGGGACCAAAGAAAAACCAAAAGTTGGTAAATAGCGCACATACATTCATTTTTTAAATCTAGTCATTTCGGGAACTTCTTTATATTCATAATCTCTAACCAATTAGAGAAATAGATTGCTGGGTGATATTACACTCACTGGATTATTAGGAGAAGCATGTGTCAAAAGATAAAAATGATATTCCAAATATACCTGCAGCCCCTGAAGCGCCAGAAGCGCCTGAAGCACCAGTAGCACCTGAAGCACCAGAAGCGCCTGAAGCACCTGGTGCGCCAGAGGCACCAGAGGCACCGGGAGTAGGAGCGCCTAGAGTCAAACAACAAAAGTCAGAAAAACGAGAAGATAGAAGAGTTATACACCAAAGAGAACGTAGAAAAACAGCAGAAGCTATTAGGGTTGATTGGATTGGGAAAAATTCAAAAGAAATTGGCATTGAGATTTCAAATGCCGAAGTGTCTTACAAGAAAGCAGATCGGGCCTCTGTTGAACTTCGTGATGCAATAAAGCAATTGGAAAAGGATAGAGCTGTTAGCGAAAAAAGTATTTCGGATGGAGAAAAAAAACTTAAAGATTTAGAAGAAATTAGCAAGTTATTAAAAGGTCAAGAACAATTCCGTGAAAAAATGCAAAAAATCGAGATTCAAATTAAGCAAAAAAGCGAAGATATAACAAAAGCCAGAGAAAAAATGACAGAAATAGACAAGACATTACCTGCTAAGAAAAGTGCGCTTGAAGATGCCGAAGAAGAAGCAGCAATTCAAAAAGTAAAATTGGATACTTTAAAACAGTTGCATGGTCAAGCTGTCAGGAGAGAAGAAAGAGAGAAAGCTGGAGCTGCTCAAGAAGATGTTGTTCCTAAAGCAAGTGCGCCGGCTGCAAAGATGAGAATAATGACTGACTTTAACAGGGATTATGCAAAATATGGTCAATTAGCATATTACCAATATGATAAAGACGGCAATCCTAGTAATGATCCTTTGGGCCTGCTTAAAGTAAATATTTGGATAGAAGCTGAAAAAAGACATGAAACTAGCATTCAAATGGCTATTGATAAGGAAATTGAAACGGAGGCAAGAAGAATTGAACTTGACTATAAGGAAAGACTTGAAGCTCTACGAGTAAAATCGGGAAAATCTGATGCTTTGCAAGGAGATAAGAATGCTTATCAAGAAGCTCAACAAAACTTTCCCGCAAAACAGCAAGCAGACATTTCTGCTGCAGAAGCAAGAATTAGAAAAGATTATAAGCCCCCAAGCAAAGAACCTCAATTATTGGAAGATACTGAGTTGCGACGAGAGTTAGAGGGACAGATTAGCATGGCAAACATATCACAAGCAATGTTAACCGCATGGGTTGGATTTGATATTGTAGAAGCAGCTACAAGACGAAGTGCAGAAAACTTTAATAAAGGATCTACAGAAAATAGTAAATCAAAATATTATGATGTGGATATGACTGGACAACAAAGTAAAGTCCCGCGTGAGGCGCTTGGAAGATTCTTTATGGAAAGCTTGCATGTAAAGCCAGCAGATGTGCAAAACAATTTCACACAAGTACTCAAATCCAGTCTAGAAGCTGGAACGCTTAATCAGAGAATGATTAATAAGATAGTTGGAGAGGCTTTGAATGACGCAAATTATGATATTGCAAAGGTAATAGTTTTGGTTCAGGCAAAAGAAGTAGAAGCAAAACGTTTGGCAGAAGAAGAGAAAAGAGCTGCTGAGGCAAAACGTCAAGAAGAGGCAAGACGTCAACAAGAAGCAGCAGAGAATCTTGCTCCTGAAAAAATGGATGTTGATGAAGAAGCACAAGATGAAATGGTCAAGCCAAAACGTCAGGAATCAATTTCAACTCCTACTTCACCTAGTGGTGTCAGATCGCGAGCATCCTCCATGAGTCTTGCGAGCCCTAGTGGTGGTTCCAGACGTCCCTCAAAAGATGCGACTTCTGAAGATGAAATAAGTGTTTTAAAAGGGCGAGAGCAAGCATTAGTAGCAGAAATAGATAAGTTAAAAATAGAAATAGCACAGTTAAAAGAAACGATAAAAGCCAGCGCCACCAAAAAATTCGATGTTTCTGTTGAGCAATTACAAAAGCGCAAACCTGAAATTGTTGCTGAAGATCCATTTGAGTCGGTTTTAGAGGCTTTAGAACACTATGCGGATGGATTTATTGAAGCACAAGCAGCTGGTAAACTACATGCTGGTTATTCATTCTTAGGAGTGAAAATTAAGAGCGATCAAGTCACTAAGCTAGATATTGCACAAAGGGCAATAGAAATGCTTAAAAACACAGAATCACTGCGAATTGATGCGGTCGATGAATTGATAAATGAACATATCAAAGCGCATGGACGCTTACATACTAAGGGAAGACTGGCGCCAATTCTTGAAAGATTGCGAGATGCAGTAGTAGAAAGAGATAAGTTTAGACCTGATAGACCAAGCAGTAGCGCTTGATGGAGGTGAAAAGTTATGGCGACCATAATTCCTCCTGGTTCAGAGCAAAACCTCCAAAATAAAATAGCAGAATTTGAAGCCAGGATTAATAGTGCTCCTGACATTAAAAGTTTAAGCGAAATTGAGAAGGAGCTGGAAATTTTCAAGCAAGCTGATAAACAGTTTCTTGGTTTGAAAAAAAAGCGTCAATCACCTCAATCGTTATCTGCAGAAGAAAATATAGAATTTGTAGCTTTGGCGCAATTTCATGAACAAGATAAATTTTCTGATGATGACAGAGATTATGCCTTTGGTGCAATAGAGTTTTTGATAATACTACGAATGGTAAAAATGAGAATTAAAGAAATTGATGTGCTAATAGAGTCCATGAAAAGTTTAGATGATTTAAAAGTTGTGCTAAATGAGGTTACAGCTTTGCAAGATGCTCTTGCCGGTAAAGGAGTTGAATATATTGAATATGCAGGATATGAAGAAATATGGACCATGTATGAATCTTTATGGAAAGACATTGTTGTGGACAAAACTTATCACAAAAAAGCTTTGGACAAATTTGAGGCTTTGGGAGAAACAGATTCTAAATCGTTGGAATATGTAAAAGTTAGGAAACAAATGTTAAGTGATATCGACAAGCTGGCACGAAATATTCGTATTTACAAAGTGAAAGATGGTATATTGCAGGAAGCTTTTAAAGCGCTTCAAGATAAAATTGACCAGGATTTTGATCTAAACCCCCTATTTGATTTGCAAGTGGCTTTGCTGAAAGTTGGAGAAGGTGGTATAGATGAGTTGCAGGCAAAGAGGTTTGAAGAAGAATGTGAGGTTTCATTTGATGCTTTAGTGGGTCAATCAGCATCAAGTGAAACGCTGAGAAAATGTTTGTTGTTGATGGAAAAAATTGAACAAGAAAAACAAAAATATGAAAAAGAATCTTGGCAAAAAAACATTGATCGCGAATTTACTACGATTCGTGAAGATTTGATTGTGCTTTGTGAAAGCAATAGAGCAAAAATCTCACATGACTTGGGAGAATTGTATGGCAGGGTTGTGTCTTTTAGAGATCGTTTGCAAGAGGATATTGATCGGCCAATAAAAAAAGAGGGTATTAAGAATATTCGAAGAGAAGACACAACACCGGAATATGATCTGGCAAAATTAGATAAGACATTGTCATATTTTTTGCATAAATACAATGTTAATGATTTAAAAAAGAGGTATGAAGCCTTAAAAATGTCGCCTTTTAAAACATTTTTTAACCATTCTCATAGGAAATCAGAATATAATTTGAAGAAAAATTACGCTGCAATTGACGGGTATATAAATGGATTGTCGTATGCTGTGAGACAAAAGAATCTAGATTTAATTATTAAGCTTACATCTCAACTTCATGATGTTTTAAGCAAAGCAGCAGCAGAAATAAAAGATTCTGAAAACAACGCCAAAGCAAAAAAAGCTTTTTATACAAGCATGCTAGACGATTTGGCTGAAATGTTTGTGACGGAGCGCCCTTCGGAAAAGCATGGTCCTAATTAATCATTTTTTATTAACCAGCTGTTGGCAAATAAGATTCCCTTAATTGCGTAATTCTGTCCATCATTTGCTCTAAGACACCTTTTAAGACCAGCAATAACACTAGTCCGATGGCAGAGACGGCGAGAGATGATAAATAAAAGACTTCCCAGCCTTCAGCTGC
>CAZCHZ010000052.1:0-8281 GCA_964498615.1 uncultured Legionellaceae bacterium
AGTATTTAGTTTTATTGGAGTTTTTTTAATGGCGCGTGTCACAATACAAGATTGTTTAGCAAAGGTTGGAAATCGCTTTAAGTTAGTATTGCTTGCCTCCAAACGGGCCAGACAACTCGCGCTAGGCGGCGCCGAGGCCACGGTCCCTTGGGAAAATGATAAAGCGACAGTCGTGGCTTTGCGAGAGATCGCTCAGGGTAACTTAGGTGAAGAGCCCCAAAAAGAAAGTGATACTGCAAGTTAAGTCTTCCCTTATTTAAAGGGATTTTACAGGGTAAGACGTGTATCAGTTTGACAGTTTGTATGATCATCTTGCAAGTTATTTAACCCAAGAACAGGTTTCACAAGTTTCTGCGGCTTATATTTTTGCGGCCGCTGCGCATGAAGGTCAGTTACGTTCTTCGGGCGAACCTTATATTTCCCATCCAATTGAAGTTGCTCGTATTCTGGCGAGCATGCATATGGATTATCAAAGTATCATGGCAGCGATTCTGCATGATGTGATAGAAGATACCCCACTTGATAAATCCATGATTGCTGAAAAATTCGGAGATGAAGTAGCAGAGCTTGTGGATGGGGTAAGTAAACTTGACAAGATCAAATTCGAAAGCCGTGCAGAAGCCCAAGCTGAAAATCTTCGTAAAATGATGTTGGCCATGTCGCGTGATATTCGCGTTATTATGTTGAAATTGGCAGACAGACTTCATAACCTTCGTACTTTAGATTCCTTAACACTTGAAAAACGTCAACGCATTGCAAAAGAAACGCTTGATATTTATGCGCCCATTGCCAGTCGTTTAGGGATGAATAAATTTCGTGTTGAATTAGAAGACTTAGGCTTTTCATATTTATATCCAGTGCGTTATCGCGTATTAAAAGAAGCAGTGCGCAAAGCCAGAGGTAATCGTAAAGAAATTATTCAAGATTTAGAGGTAAAATTAAAAAGTCGTTTAGAACAAGAAAATGTGGGGCCTTTTGTAATCATGGGTCGTGAAAAACATCTTTATAGCCTTTATAAAAAGATGCGTCAAAAAGATTTATCACTCTCAGAAATTATGGATGTCTATGCTTTACGTATTATTGTAGACAGCGTTGATGCTTGTTATCGTGTCTTAGGTGTGGTACATAATCTCTATAAGCCTGTTCATCGACGATTTAAAGACTATATTGCCGTACCAAAGGCGAATGGTTATCAATCAGTACATACAACGGTGGTGGGGCCTTTTGGGATCCCCGTTGAAATCCAAATTCGCACAGAGGAAATGGATAGAATGGCAGAGAATGGCATTGCAGCACATTGGCTGTATAAATCAACCACTGGCGTTAAAGGCGGAGAAGCTGAAACGAGAGCGCGCGAATGGCTAAAAAGTATCTTGGAAATACAACGGGAATCAGGTGATTCCCGGGAATTTATTGAACATGTCAAAAGAGATCTCTACCCAGATGAAGTCTATGTATTTACGCCCAATGGACACATCCTTTCTTTGCCGAATGGCGCAACAGCGGTTGATTTTGCATTTGCTGTGCATACCGGTATTGGGAATACTTGTATTGCTGCAAAAATTGATAGACGTTTAGTGCCTTTAAGCACAAGATTAACCAGCGGGCAAACTGTTGAAATTGTCACTGCTGAAGGGGCGCATCCTAATCCAGCTTGGCTGAGTTTTGTGGTGACGGGGAAAGCCAGAAGCAACGTTCGACATTGGCTTAAAACCCAGCAAAACACGGAAGCGCGCACGTTGGGGCGTCGTTTGTTAGAGCGAGCGCTTTCTGCTTTATCACTTACCTTATCAGATATTTCCGAGGATTCCTTAAGACGCACATTGACAGATCTGAAATTAGACAGTCTTGATCAGCTATATGAAGAATTGGGTTTGGGCAATCAAATTGCACCTTTACTTGCTAAAAGATTATCAACAGATTTAGTTGTTTCCGAACATTTGCCGCCTGGCGCTGTGCCTTTAGCCATTCGAGGGACAGAAGGCATGGTAGTCACTTATGCAAAGTGTTGCCGTCCTATACCTGGAGATGCTATCGTAGGATTTTTAACGGCTGGAAGAGGTATCGTGATCCATCGTGAAAATTGCAATAATATTGCCGATCTTCATAAGTATCCAGAAAAATATATATTTGTGCAGTGGTCTGATGAAATGCAAGGAGAGTTCCTGGTTGAAATTCGTGTGGATGTCTTAAATCAACGTGGGATGCTAGCAACCTTATCTAATGTCTTGGCAGATAATGATGCCAACATTGAAAATATTCACATCGACGAACGCGATCCCAGACACAATTCGGTGATTTTTTTAATCACCGTGCATGATCATATGCATTTGGCGCGAGTGTTACGCAGTTTGCGAGAACACCCAGCAGTAACGCGCGTCAGCCGTGTCACATAATAGAGTGAGGAACGAAAATATGTCTATACAAACTGCCATGCTAGAAAACATTATTCAATGGTCCAATATAAATTCAGGATCCTATCATGTGTTGGGCCTGGAACGTATGGCGGCCGTATTATCGCAGGCATTTTCAAGTTTAGAGTGCGAGGGCAATATTTATTCATTACCCCCCATTGAAGAAGTCGATAAACAAGGTGAAAAGAAAAAAGTTGATTTAGGCCCATTATTAAATTTTCGCAAAAGACCCAAAGCGCCAGTGCAAGTATTATTGGTGGGGCATATGGATACGGTGTATGGTTTAGAGCATCCCTTTCAAGTGGCGACTCGTAAAAGCGATAATATTCTTGTAGGTCCTGGGGTGACTGATATGAAAGGTGGGCTCTGCGTGATGCTCTATGCCTTAAAATTATTTGAAGAAACTAAGGATGCGCATAACCTTGGTTGGGAAATATTAATTAATCCTGATGAAGAAATTGGTTCTCCAGGTTCAGCGCCGTTTTTGGCTGAACGTGCAAAAAAACATCATGTAGGATTATTATTTGAACCCGCCATGGATGAACTGGGAACCTTGGCGGGCGCAAGAAAAGGCAGTGGAAATTTTGCCATTCAAGTCAAAGGACGCGCATCGCATGCGGGGCGCGATTTTCATCATGGTCGAAATGCGATTTGTGCCTTAGCAAAAATTATTACGGAGATAGATGCCTTAAATGGACAGAAAGAAGGTGTTACTATCAATGTGGGTCGCATCGAGGGAGGGGATGCCATAAACATTGTTCCTGATGATGCGATTTGTCGATTAGATGTTAGAACCTTAGAAAAGCAAGACGAAGCTTGGGTAAAAGATAAACTGGACGCTATTGTTAAGAAAGCGAATCAAATGGACGGTATCAAAGCAGAATTAAGTGGGTTTTTTACACGAAAACCCAAAATACTTTCCCCAAAAATGATGAAATTATATGATTTGGTAATGGATGTTGCCAAGGGGTTAAATCAAAATATCAGTTTTAAACCCAGTGGTGGCTGTTGCGATGGTAATAATTTAGCAGATGCGGGCTTACCGAATGTCGATACTTTGGGTGTCTGTGGGGGTAGAATTCATAGTGTGGATGAATATCTCTTAATCGACAGCCTGGAAAGACGCGCTCAGTTGTCAGCAGCAATTTTAACACGTTTAAGTATTCAGGGCTTTGGAGACTAACAGAAATGAGCGCAATTCAAAAACCTTTAGCATTTTGGAAACTGGTGGTAACAAGCTTTTTACTTTGGCCTTCTGCCTTAACAAGGGTATGGCCCTTTGCAATTATTATATTCCTGATGAATTATATCAATGAGCAATTACCATATAAGGCCGAATCCCCTGCCAGTCATCGCGTGCTTTATATTATATGGCTAGCCCTGATAACTTTAGTGAGTATCACCATCTCTACATCGATTATTGTGCGTATTAATAGCATTTTAATGGGAACAAAGATTTCTATTCGAGAGGCGACTGTCAGAGGAATACAAAAGCTGCCGGATCAATTTATGATCAACCTTGTTTTGTTTGGAACACTGTTCGTTGTGTTGCTCCCTTGTATTGCCATCCTTCTTTTTGCATCTCATCATGAATGGAAGGGATTGGCTCTTTTTATGACAAGTATTTTGATGGTTGTTATTCTAATCTTCATCTATTTTATGATACGGTTTGTTTTTGTCAACATTATCATGGCATTAAGAGATTTCTCAAAAGCAATGTCTTTGAGACAACGCTTAAAAACTTGCTTTGTTGAAAGCTATGCTTTAGTCAATAATTATTGGTGGCGTACTTTTGGTGTTCTGATCATTGTCAGTGCTTGTTTAATCGTTCCTGCATTGCTTGTTGATAAAATGACCAAAATGTTTGGACATGAGCCATGGATGACGATATTGTTGCTCATTGTGGAAGCCGCATTATTTCCCTTATATAGTGTCTTTTTGTTGGTGTTATTCTATGACTTGCAAATAAGGAAACGCAAGCGGATTTAAGGCGGTAATTACATGGTTACCTAAAGAAGTACCTTTGCAGCGACAACCCACAAACAACCTGTATATAGTTCCAGTAGGCTGGTTGATCATGCTTGATTATTCGGATATAATCGTTAGGAATATATAATATTAAAATATTTAGAAGAGAAACACCATATGGAACAAGAGATTAGTACAAAACTTGTTGATGACATTTTCACAAAAATACTGAGTGACGTTGAAGAAGCAGAAAAAAGAGCCCTAAGCACACGAAAACTTGCAGAATCGGTTGCAGCAGGCAGTTTGCGTTTGGCAAAAAAGTACATTGTAACTGCTGATATCACAACAAGGTGTTTATTTGCGGCGCTTGATAAAGGAAATAATTTATTTCGTCTTTTAATAAGGCGTCTACAAAAGCAATCTTCACTTGAAGAACGTTTGAAGATAATCAACTCAGAAACATGTGGCATGACATTGCTAGTTAGCGCAATCTTGGAGGGTAATATAAAAGCTGTTAGCCTGCTTTTAGAGGCAGGAGCTAATCCCTTCTTGGGATATAAGAGAATTTCGCCTAAAACAGGTTGCCTCACTTCACTTACACCAGCAGCTCTAGCGCTTACATCTATGCACGATGAAATACTAGAAAAATTATTAGTATTCGCTCCCGCAATCATTCATCGGGTTACACCAACAGGAAATACTCTATTGCATACAGCAGTCAATTCCCAAAAAAACAAAAATGGTGCTCTTGATAATAAAATAAAGACAATAATTATTCTTTTAGTAAGAAAGGGCGTGCAACTTAACAAACAAAATGATATGGGTTTTACAGCTTTAGGGTTGGCCGCATTAATAGGAAATATAGAGTTGTTGCAATTATTAATCAATCTTTCTATTGAGTATTCTCAAGATTTAGGCATTAACCTACAAAATGCGCTTGGATGGACGCCTTTAAACCAAGCCATTGAGCAAAGGAAAATTAACATTGTTCGCGTTTTGATGGGTCTTGGTGCAAATCTTCATTTAAAAGACAAATTAGGTTGGGATGCTTTAGAATGGGCTAAATATTTTGCAGATAAAGACGCCACAAAAAGCAAAGAGGCTGATGAAATTTTAAAGCTAATTGCGGAAACCTATCCATTGCAGGATACATCAACAATAAGACCGCAAGTTGAGAATTTAAAGGTTTCAGAGAACTTAAGAAATGCATTCATCGAATTTATGGAATCACGAAATGTTCCTTTATCATGTTTTGACCAGCATGTTGATAATAACTCCGTTGTTGTTCCCATAAGAATAGCTGTTCAATTAGAAAATATTCCTCTATTTCAGTTATTGTTACAGCTCGGGGTAAATACTAAACATCTGAACGATATAGAATATCTTCTTGCTTGCCAAGGAAATCCTGAACTCTATGAGGTTTATTTAAGAACGCCTTTTAAGGGCAAAGACATCAAGGGATTAATGATCTTGACTCAATCATTTCCCTATGCAGATGTTGTATTGTGTTATGGAACATCTCAAGTAAAGCACGCAATGAGCAGAAACAATGGTTATGCCTATGTGTTATTTAATCAGTTACTTCAGTTCTACCCTCAACACGGTGCTTGCAAAAAAGGTGCATTTTATCGATATGTCGAACTGAGTAATAAAATCCTGGAATTCCATAAATCTATGCCTGCTGAAAACAGCAAAAAACGGCTATTTATTTATGGTGAAAATCATTGTTCTAAATCTTGCTTGTCAGCCGAACTGTTTTATATGTATGCGCTATATTTAAAGAATGTTAAAACCATATATCACGAATTTCGCCCAGTATCTTTAAAAAGACTACAGTCAAATTTATATTTGAAAGATACCTTTTTCAGGGATTTCACCAATGCTCCGTATATTGTGAAATTCGCACATTTTTTAGGTTGTCAGCTGGAGGCAATGGACTTGGGTTATGATATCTGTGTCGAAAAAAACATAGATCATCAGTGCGCTGAAGGTATGAATATTCGCGATCAAGAAATGGCAAATTATATCAATCCACGTTCAACTAATGATGCCATGATTATTTGTGGAGCTAGCCATGTGGCGAGCTTGGTTGACAGGATAGATAAGGAACTTTTCAGTATTTGTATTCTGCCTTCGATTGAAAATAGGATGATAATACCTGAACTAGGTTTGGATTCTTTTGAACTATATGCGCCGGAGGAGATAGTTGGCATTCATCAGCTTTTGAAAGTTTATACCGATGAAAGAGCGACTCATAGTCAGATGTCGTCTCGACCTGTTGATGACTCTTGGTGTACAGAAATTCTACCGCTAACACAAACCTTGCAAACCCTCTTCTCTCCAAATGCTCCTATTAAGATCGTTGTGACTATCCTGGATTATTTATTCGCCTTACCATCAGCGTTGGTGGATGACAAGGAAGAAGAAACGTCTCACCCTACTTCGTCTGAAACTGGCTTGCAATTTGCTTGGGAAGGGTATAGAACTCGAAGTGATCATAAGTTTGAAGATCAATTGCAAAAAAAATTAATAAAAATGAAATAGCAATTGACGGTTTGGATATATCTAACGCATTTTTTTTAATCGTTGAAGGGCGAAGAAGCCGATGCCGAAGAAAATGAATCCTAATAATACTAAAGAAATGGGCCAGCCCACGGAATCGATGAAATGTTGTTCTGTGTATATAGCGATATAGACAATCATGGCTAACACACTTACCAGGAGCAGAGTACGGTTGCGAACAGCTGTGCTGAGATAAATACCAAGGCAGGTGATTCCAAGAAACAAGGGTTCATAAGGTTTGTTTTCTAATAATCGATAACTGCCATCAAAGAACATAAGACTGCCAAAAAAATACCAAAGGCTTGCAATCGCGCGATGAGAAGATTTACCGAGTGCATAAGCAATGCAGAGTAAGGCGCCACCTAAGGTGATTGCGGATATTTCCCATTTGATATTTAATATGTCGAAAAGGGTTGCGAAAAAACCTGTACCAAATAAGATGGAGGTAAAAAGAAGCGTTGTTCTGTGCACGGCAAAGAAAGTGATGAGTTGTTGTATTGATACAAGTCCAAACACGAGAAGTATTGCGTATCTGGCATCTTCACCTTGAAAATATTCATTAATCGTTACAAACAAGCCGCCGGCAATGAGAAATGCTGATAATAAAAAGAGTGGCGTAATCATTTTTTGTAAAGCTTGTCTTTTGTAGAATATTAAAGCGAGACAATAAAGCACCAAGCCTGTCCCTAACGTAATCGCAATTCTTGAGATGGAATTCAAAGTTGACCAAAACATATATATATAAGTTGCCAGACCAGAGAAAATAAAAACGCCACCCAGATAAGAAAAAACCTGCATCAAAATATCACCTGAAGCTGCTTTTTGAGAATCTGGGCTTGAGAGTGCTTTATGTAAATCCTGAGATGAAATGTTATAAGCTTTTGCAAGTTTAATGATTTCTTGAATTGCGGTTTCTTTAGATTTCATTCGGTGGGTGCTCCTTCAATAATCCATCCTAGGAAAGTAGGTGAATAATAATCTCCTAATGTTGCTGATGGAAGATTAATAATGTTGCCTTGTTTTCCGATTGCAAATTGTGGACGTGGGCTTGAAAACATCAAAAATGCAAGGCCACCTGCGTAATCTCCTGTGCCTAGATATGTATAACCATCGGGTGCAGTGATGGAAGGATCAAGTTTTAAATTTTGAGTTTCAGGGATAATATAATCCAATATTTTTTTAGGGTCTGATGGGGGAGCGGGCAACTTAAAAGAAATTTCCTTGCTACGTTTTGTTTTGGGATCAAAAATAAAGAGTCTAATTGGGTTTGGTTTATGATATCCATCATAATTTGTGATCCGCGCATGAAGTTTACCTTCCGCCACATACACGGAATA
>CAZCHZ010000053.1:0-8248 GCA_964498615.1 uncultured Legionellaceae bacterium
TTAACTTGCTGTCCACAGTATTTGTATAGGTAATACCTGTTCTGCTTTCGTTGAACGCTTCAATGGGGCTTTTTCTGTGATAATCAGACAGACTGAGGAATGCTTCTACACCTCCTAAATATTTATCGCACCATACCCAGTTATATCCGCCCGATATCACCCCTAAAACAGAATTTTTTCTTAAATCAAACTGCAATGCTGTGTTAACATGATCTGTTCCGGCGGCAGTAACATTAGTGGTGTAAAAACTTGTATCCCCATGCCCATTTCTAAATGCGCCTCCAAGGGATCCTCCGGCGAACCAACCCTCGCAAAAAGCATCATTCGCCAAGGCTATGGGCGCTGCCATAGTTAAAACGAGCGGTAAAGCTGTGTACAAAGCTATTTTTTTCACTGTCAATTCCTCCTGGTAAAGTGCACTATCCATGAATCCTAGGACAACAATAACTACCAAAGTATAGTACAGTTATATTACTTTGCTTGTGTACCTGAAAAAATATATAAGCTGATCAACTTATTTTCGGTAGCCAAAGATCCCAAATACCAATGGGTATGAAAGCGCTGGCTATGCCGCTTAAGAAACCAAATAAATGGCTTTCCCAAGAAACTTTTTCTTCTTGAGGAATGATGCCTAGGAATATGCTTCCGAAGTAATACAGTACAATTGCGGCCAATAGGAAGGTGGTAAAGGTTGGATTAAGGTAGGCATTAGCCATAATAAACCCGAAATATCCCGAGACTAGGCCGCTTGCCCCAATATGGATAGCCCGACGTCCAAATAACCAAACTAACAATCCCCCTAAAAGGACGATCTCTATTGTTGTTTGATAAAAGGTCTCTAAACCCATGGCCAAGATACCTAGGCCTAAAGCAAACAAGGGAATAGAATTAAAAAACAGATGATTGAAGTTGTAATGAAGAATAGGTGAAAAAATAATACCGATTAATCCAAGAAGATGTCTTGGATAGATCCCAAGAATATTTAGCCTCGAGCCCAATACTACCCAATTAATAATATTAATGGCCCAAAGGGCTGCAAAGCACAAAAGCCAAGGGTATAGAAATATTTGGATTTTGGCCCAGAAGGCATTCATTTGAAATGCAAGGTTATCTAACATATTAAATATTCATCCAATAGAAAAAGTCTTAGATTACCCCCACCCGAAGCAAAGCGCCACCCTCTCACGCTTCATGCCGGAGAGGGTGGTGCGTAGCACCGGGTGAGGGTATGTTAAGCAGCATGATCATTATGCAGCTCATCCCTAATTACCCTTCTTAAGATCTCTTCCAGAGATTCACCGTTGCGCATCACATGTTCACGTAAAGCCTGGTTAATCAGCGCTTGGTAACTTCCACCTCCAGCGGAAATAACCTGCTGTTTAAACCAAGCCAGTACATCAGGGTCTAGCCTGATTGAAATACGCTCTTTGTTACTTGGAGGCACAACCGCACCTCGTTTCCCCTTACTAAAATCATAATTATCTTTCATTGCTCTACACTCCTGAAAAAACATTATCTACCATCTTGGTATGCATAACGTTCATTTTTATTGGCTTTCCTCGCGGAAATAATACGAATACTATCCTCTGTGTGCGTGTATACAACCACGAGTATTCGATTCTTGGCATCCTTACCAACTGTAACAAAACGCTGTTCATCATGATCCTCATCTTCAATAGTTATAGCTTGTTCATCCTCAAACACTGCTACTGCGTCAACAAAATCAATACCCTTATGCTTTAAAAGATTAAGTAATCTTTTCTGTTTGTTCCATTCATATTTCATTAATGAATTCCTCTTCTTGAACAGTTAACTTTTGGAATCCATTCCTACATATCCCCCACTTTCTCTTATATCCTATGTGAGCCAGTGTGGCAGACGAGAGATAAAAAAATTGTATGTACAAATGGCACGGAAGTCAAGTGTTAATATACTGATTTTTTACTCAGTACTAAAAGTCCAATACCAGGACAGACAAAGATGTGGCCATAGGTCGCGTTTGTGAGCGTAGCGAACAAAGCGGGGGGATTTCTTTACCAGAATTTTGCCATCATCACCTTTATTCGCGTACACTAGAACCTTTAATGTGTCTCTAGTTGTCTGATAATGCGTAGGATTTTGACATGAAAGTAAGTGAACCCTGGCTAAGAAGTATGATAGGTACATCATTGCCTCTTCCGGCCTTGGCCGAGCAGCTAAACAATGCAGGGATTGAGGTAGATAGCATAGAAACAGTGCCAAATCAGCCTGGCCTGCGTGTTTTAGCGCTGAAAGTGCCACCCAATCGTGGCGATTGTTTGAGCATGCAGGGAATCGTCCGGGAACTTTCGGCTTTAAATAATTTGCCTTTTAAAGCTATCGAACCCGCTGTAGCGCGGTCAAATATTTCTGATAAAGTGTCCGTCAAAATCGATTTACCCATAAGCTGTCCACGTTATGTGGGACGCATTATCAAGGGCATTAATCTCGCTTCCACAACACCCGATTGGATGCGTGATCGCTTGGAAGCGGCAGATATACGCTGCATTTCGCCTATAGTTGATATCACAAATTATGTGATGTTAGAACTGGGCCAACCCATGCATGCTTTTGATTTATCTAAAATTGATGCTGAAATTACGGTGCGTTATGCAAAACCAAAAGAACGCATTATTACCCTCGATAAAAAAGACATTATTTTGGATACAAAAACCTTAGTGATTGCCGATAAACTTAAGGTGCTTGCAATCGCAGGCGTCATTGGCGGTGAAGTATCAAGCGTGCAGGCAAACACCCAAGATATTTTCTTGGAAAGTGCTTATTTTAATCCCGTTGATGTCAGACGGGCTGCAAAACACTATGGTTTGCGTACAGATTCCTCTTTTCGCTTTGAAAGAGGGGTGGATCCAGAATTACAAATCAAGGCCATGGAGCGTGCTAGTCAATTCATTTTAGAAATATTGGGCGGACAATTGGGGCCCTTAATTATCTCTGAGGATAAAAATGCCTTGCCTAAGCCCAGTCAAATCACCTTAAGAACACCGAAAATCAAGCGTATTTTAGGTGTATTGCCTTCTGCAGAGGTGATTAAAAAGATTTTGAATAGTTTGGGCATGAAGGTTACGCAACTTCAAGAAAATTTTCTGGTGGATATCCCGAGCTTTCGATCTGATCTTGCTTTAGAGGTTGATTTAATCGAAGAAATTGCCCGTGTGTATGGTTATCATCATATTCCTTCAGAAATGCCGCACACAACTTTTCCATTACCGTTGATGCCAGAAGCACATATTATTGATGCGCGTGTTAAAACATTGTTGGTCGATAGAGGTTATCATGAGGCCATTACCTATAGTTTTGTCAAACCCGCTTTGCAGCAGTTGTTTGTACCTACGCTAAAAACCTTAGATTTATTAAATCCCATTTCTGAAGATTTATCTGTCATGCGAAGCAGTTTATGGCCGGGCTTAGTGCAGAGTCTGCAATATAATGCCCTAAGGCAGCAGCCCAGGTTGCGCTTATTTGAAATGGGTGTCTGTTTTTTAACAGATGCAAAAGGTTTATTACAGGAAAAAAATCGCTTAGCCGGCATGTGCATGGGCGCTGTTGTACAGGAACAATGGGGTAGCAAAACCCAAGCGAATGATTTTTATGACGTTAAAGCGGATATTGAGGCATTACTTGGCTTAACAGGGCGCGCTTCGAAACTTGAATGTAGTGCAGCAACACATCCCGCATTGCATCCGGGACAAAGCGCCGCTCTTTTTCTAGAGGGAAACAATATTGGATATTTAGGCGCGCTTCATCCCATGATCATAAAAACTTTAGATTTGCCAGGTCCTATTATTGCTTTTGAAATCAACATGGATATATTTAGACAAGCTATTTTGCCAAAGTATCAGGTGCTATCGAAATATCCTGCAATACGGCGTGATATTGCGCTGTTAGTAGATAAAGAACAAAGCTTTGCTTCATTGCAGAAAAGTATTGTCGACTTAAAAGTTCCCCTCTTGCGTGAGGTCTTTGTCTTTGATGTTTATCAAGGAAAAGGTATGGCCGAGGGTAAAAAAAGCATTGCCTTGGGGCTTGTCTTCCAAGATCCTGGTCGTACTTTGGTAGAGACAGATATTCATACCGCAGTTGAAGAAATTTTGCTAAAGTTAAAAGAGCAATGTCATGCAACTTTAAGGGAGTCCTAATGGCAACCGTGACTAAGGCAGATTTGGCTGAGCAACTTTGCAAAGAATTGAACATTACCAAGCTAACTGCCAAAGAAATGATCGATATTCTTTTTGAAACGATCCGCCAAACCTTGGAAAAAGGCGAAGAGCTTAAACTGCCGCGTTTTGGTAATTTTACGGTGCGTGATAAAGAGGGTCGTCCCGGGCGTAACCCCAGAACAGGTGAACAAAAATGGATTAAAGCCAGGCGAGTTGTGAGCTTTCATGCGGCAGATGATTTAAAAGTCAGTATTGAAGAAGCCATGGATAAGCATAAATAATCAGCCTTAAGAAAAAGGTTGGAGCATTCCAAAATCCCATCGCCTGGCGTATTATAGGGACCTTCGGGGCGTAGCGCAGCCTGGTAGCGTACATGCATGGGGTGCATGTGGTCGGAGGTTCAAATCCTCTCGCCCCGACCAATGAAAAGAAGGAATCAACAATGAAAGAAAAAGTTACAAATCTTGCTTATAAAGAGCCTGTTGCGCATGGGGAAACTGTCACAGGTTTAGCGCTCGTAATGTGCATTTTGGCTGCATTATTTTATTGCTATGAATATTATCTCCGCGTTGCGCCCAGCGTGATGAGTGCGGAACTAAAACAAGCCTTTAATTTAAGTGATGCAGGATTCGGACATTTAGCGGCATTTTATTATTATGCCTACACTCCTTTGCAGATCCCCGTGGGCATGTTAATGGATAGGTTAGGGCCACGTATTATTCTGACATTTGCTTGTTTCCTTTGTGTCGTGGGTACTTTTATTTTTTCAAGCACAGAGATACTTCTTTTAGCCCAAATTGGACGTTTCTTGGTGGGGTTTGGATCTGCTTTTGCTTTTGTGGGCGTCATGAAAATCACAGATGTCTGGCTACCTTCAAAATATTTTGCCTTGATGGCAGGGATTGCGACAACCTTGGGGTTATTTGGTGCTATTAGTGGTGTGATGGCCATGTCTTATATGGTGACTACCATGGGATATGAATTAACATTATTTTATGCAGGCTTGTTTGGGGTTGTGTTAACCTTAGCCTTATGGTTAGTGTTGCGTGATAAAAAAACCCACTTAGGACAAAAAGTCACAGGCGCCAACCTAGATGTTGTTTGGAAGGGTTTATTTGACATGATCAAAAGTCCCAATATGTGGATAACGGGACTTATCGGATGTTTCACTTTCCTGCCTATTTCAACATTCGCAGAACTTTGGGCTGTCCCGTTTTTAGAAAGTTCTGGCTACACAAAACATCATGCGGCTTTAGGATCTTCAGTGATTTTCTTAGGGTTTGCAGTGGGTGGACCCTTATGGGGCATATTATCCGATTATATGAGAAGTCGTCGTATTCCTTTAATTATCGGATCTTTTTTGGCTGCGATATTTTTATTTTTGGCGATACGTTTACCTCATCTTTCCCAGTTCAATATGTACACGCTGTTATTTTTAAGCAGCTTTGCAGCTAGCGTTGAAATTTTGGTTTTTGCTGTTGCTGTGGATTTCACCAAACCTTCTGTGAGTGCAACAGCTGTTGCTTTTACCAATATGGTGGTAATGTTAGGGGGCGCAGTGTTGCCACCTGTTATCGGAAAATTACTGGATAATACATTATTGATAAATAATGGCTTGCAAAGCCTGCATAGTGTTGACGCTTTTAGGACACCACTCATGATCTTACCCGCCACTTTAATTCTTGCTGGGATCTTGAGTTATTATTTATTGGAGTCTTTTGATCATAATTTACGTCATCCTGATCATATTTAGGAAAAACAATGATGCAATTTCAAGCATTTAGAATTGCGGCAAGAGGCCTAATACGAAAAGATGATAAACTTTTGTTTGTCAGTGATGATGGCAAATATTGGTATACACCTGGTGGGCGTTTAGAGGTAAATGAAACATTAGAAGACTGTGTTAAACGCGAGGTGTATGAAGAAACCGGGCTCCTGGTGAAACCTGGACCACTCCTCTATGTCCAAGAAAATTTCAATGTTCGTGATGCTGTGCATGCCATTCATTTTTATTTTGCAACGACTATTTTAAAAGGAAGTCTTTCTGAAACTTGGTCTGATGATCATGGTACCGTTAAATATAGGCGGTTTTTTGGCTTAGAAGACATCAAAAAACATACCTATATATTGCCCAGATTTTTAGCAACTTGTGATTGGGAACCTTCACATAATCATTCGAGCCCTCATTATCAAGGATCCGTGAAGATGCACGGCTTTGAAATGCTTGAGGAATTAGCAACCTAACTAAATTGCATGTTGACCCCCTGCTGTGGTAAAATGAACATTGAAACTTAATGGAAACCCCAGGTTAACTATATGCTACCTAAATCTTTATTTAAATTTCTAGCGTATTTTGTACGTCCCTATCGCTTAGCGTTTTCAGGGATGATTTTGGCTGTTTTTTGTTTAGCCATACTCACTTCTTTAAATCCTTATTTAATAAAAATAATCATCGATGATGTTGTACAAGCAAGTGATGATCCGAGCCGATTGATGACATCGACTTGGATCCCTGCAGTCCTTTTTGTATTGCTGTATCAAGCGATGGATCTCTGTTGGGCTTTATACGACTTTTTTAAATTAAAAACCCTGCCCAAAGTGCGTGAAGATATTATTAATTCAATGTTTGGTTATTTACAACAACATTCCTATAGCTATTTTCAAAGAAACTTTTCGGGCAGCTTATCGAATAAAGTAGCCGATATGTCTCGTGGCGCTGAAGCTATTATTGCACAGCTCGTAGAACCCATGTTTTCTCAGGCCATGATCTTAATCGTTGCTATTTGCACGATGTTTTATGTACATCCTATGTCTAGCTTTATCTTATTATTATGGTCCTGTACATTTCTAAGTATTGTCTATATTTTTTATAAAAAAACCCTATGGCTATCTTCTGCGTTTTCCGAAAGCAATAGCTTATGTATGGGTAAACTTGTGGATAGTGTGACCAATATTATCAGTGCCAAGCTCTTTGCTCGAAATCAATTTGAAAGACAATATCTTGCAAAATATGTACATGAATCTCGTTTGAAAGATCAAGATTTACAAAAGCACATGTTTAAAGTCAAGATTTTACAGGGCACCTCTGTCACCGTATTGTTTGGCTCTATGGTAGGCTTTCTTTTATATGCACGTGCGCATAACATGGTGACCGTGGGTGATTTTGCATTTATTTTGTCATTATCGATGACGGTCATGCAAGGATTATGGTATTTAGCAAGCCATTTCCTTTCTTTTTCTCAAGATTTAGGCGTCTGTGAACAAGCCCTTTCCATTATGAATATGCCACATGAGATGATAGACAGTCCTCAGGCCAAGGATCTGATTGTCAAAGAAGGTAAAATACAATTTCAGCATGTCTCTTTCAATTATGAAAGAGGAAAGAATGTCTTTCGCAATGAATCTCTTGAAATCGTCGGTGGACAGAAAGTGGGGTTGGTAGGTTTTTCAGGCAGTGGTAAAAGTACTTTTGTCAGTCTAATATTACGGTTTTTTGATGTCTCGGATGGCAGCATTTTAATTGATGGACAAAATATCGCCACCGTGACGCAAGATAGCCTGCATACACAAATTGCCATGATCCCCCAAGACCCTATGCTGTTTCATCGTACTTTAATGGAAAATATCCGTTATGGACGATTAGATGCTACAGATGCAGAAGTGTTAGAGGCCTCCAAAAAAGCGCATTGTCATGAATTTATAGAAGTCATGCCAGATAATTATCATACCTTGGTTGGGGAAAGAGGATTGAAATTGTCTGGTGGACAACGTCAACGTATTGCCATTGCCCGGGCTATCTTAAAAAATGCGCCCATTTTGATTTTAGATGAAGCAACAAGCGCCCTTGATTCTATGACAGAAGAGAAAATTAGAGACAGTTTATCTTATTTGATGCAAGATAGAACAACACTTGTGATTGCCCACCGTTTATCAACTTTAACAGATATGGATAGAATATTAGTGTTCGCTGGGGGCCATGTCATAGAAGATGGCACGCATGAAGAATTATTGGAAGCAGGGGGCCATTATGCAACCCTTTGGGAAATGCAGGC
>CAZCHZ010000054.1:0-7998 GCA_964498615.1 uncultured Legionellaceae bacterium
AACTGGAGCGAGATTGGTGAAAAATTCGTGGGGATCACTCAGCTCGCGACCCCCTGCCAAAGGGGGTGTAAAACAGATCTTAAGTTACATAAAAATATGAGGGGATTCCTCAGGCACTGTCCCCGCCCTTAATTTATAGCGTCACTGGTCTTTAAACCTTAAATCGTTCGGCAATCATTTTTTTGACTTCATCACGTGTAGAGATAGGATCAATCTTAATAAAGATATCCGTTACGCCTTTTCCTGAATAAGCATTAACTTTAATCCCTCCATCCACATCGCTCTTCCATCGAATATGTCCTGGTGGATATTTATGGCGGCAGCCTTCAGAAATGCCAAGCACCACTTTTTGCACGCTGGGTATATTCTCTACCCACGCGATATTGTGTTTGACTTCTTTATCGAGACTTGTATGACGACCTTTCATATACCATACTGTACTCTATTCAGAGCTCAATGTCATTAAGTGAAGGAAAATGACGCAATATGCATGATGAATTTAAGCTGAATTCCCTTGAACGAGAAGTCCTTGTCAAAACGGCTAAAGTTTCATTGAATGGAATATTGGCTTTACCAAAAGAGGCAAAAGCAGTGATTATTTTTGCACATGGAAGTGGCAGTGGTCGCTTTAGTTCACGTAATAATTTTGTGGCGAGAGTGCTGCAAAAAGCAGGTTTAGGAACGCTGCTGATGGATCTCTTAAGCGAAGAAGAGGCAGCAGATCGCCATAATGTATTTGATATTCAATTACTAGCGTTGCGTTTGTGTCAAGCAAAAGCTTGGTTAAGTCATTTGCCAGAAACAAAATCTATGAAGATTGGTTATTTCGGTGCAAGTACGGGTGCTGCGGCAGCTTTTGTGGCCGCAAAAATCGATCCGGAAAATGTGTATGCAGTGGTATCAAGAGGAGGCAGACCCGATCTCGCAGGGGATGCATTAGCACAGATCACTGTGCCGAGTTTACTACTCGTTGGCGGCAATGATGGTGTTGTGATCGATCTAAATCAAGACGCTTATCAACAGTTGCATTGCCCCAAAGAAATAAAAATTATCCCTGGGGCAACGCATCTTTTTGAAGAACCTGGCACATTAGAACAGGTAGCGCTTTTAGCTGAAAAGTGGTTTACAGGACACCTGACAGCTTAGGGACGCTATCTAGAAGCCTTAGGAGTGGATGATCTACTGCTGTCGACGCTAGAAACTTCGCTGTCACGGTCATCATCGTTGTCAGGATCCGCACCACCCGCTTCTTTTATTATCTCACTGCGGTAGGCTTCAGGAGACTCTTCTATGTTACGGTCATCTTTTTTGTCACGATCCACACCAGCAGCTTCTTGTCTCATCTCACGGAGGTAGGCTTCAGGAGACTCTGCTCTATAAGAAATATAACTAGAGAATCGTGCAGGTGCAGCAGATGCTAAGACTGTATGATTTGCTTCTTCGCTTTGTTTAATGTCTGCTGATTCTGAATCTTCTTCGTTGTCATCTTCTCTTCGATAAGCGTCTAGATCTAAGTTTCTCAATCTGTCCAACATACTAGCAGGGCTAGGGGTGGTATTTACTTGATTCGAGATTTCCCGAATAGCTTCTTGTTCTGGTTTTGACATTTTTATCTCCGATTAAATTAATAATAAAGAGTTTACATAGTACCTACATTCAGGTTATATGTCAATCTCAACTCATGTAACACTGATTGAATTCACAGCATTTTAGCCATTTTATTGCTATACTTCAGGTGCATTATCAACGATGAAAAGCGGACAATACAGATGAATTCCTGTCAACATGCACATGCAACAGAGCCAAGGAAGGCTGAACATAGCGGGCATCATAATCACGGTGGCCATGGTGGTCATATGCACATGGTAGAAGATTTTAAAAAGAGATTTTGGATTTCTTTGCTGCTCACCCTTCCAGTATTATTGCTTTCGCCCATGATACAAGAATTTCTTCATCTGAAGCAGGCACTCAGCTTCAAAGGTGATATCTATGTTCTTTTTGGATTATCAACCCTCATCTTTTTTTATGGGGGTTGGCCTTTTCTTAAAGGTTTATATACCGAATTATTGCATCATTCACCTGGGATGATGACGCTAATAGCAATAGCTATTTCAGCCGCTTATTTTTATAGTGCTTTAGTTGTTTTTGGATTCAAAGGCAGCACATTTTTCTGGGAACTGGCGACATTAATTGACATTATGTTGCTGGGGCATTGGATAGAAATGAAATCTATTTTAGGCGCAGGTGAAGCGTTAGAAAAATTGGCCAAATTAATGCCCGCAGAAGCGCATAAGATGATGCCAGATGGCAGTATTACTGACGTGCCATTAAGCACATTAAAAGTCGGAGACAAAGTGCTTGTCAAACCCGGTGAAAAAATACCTGCCGATGGCAATATTGTTAGTGGAGAAACCAGCGTTAACGAATCCATGTTGACGGGAGAATCGACACCCGTCAGCAAAAAAATAGGTTTTCTTGTCATTGGCGGTTCAATAAATGGTGAGGGTTCCATTACCATCGAGGTAAAAAAGACAGGAAAAGATTCCTTTCTCGCGCAAGTGATAAAATTAGTGAAAGATGCGCAGGAAAGCAAATCAAAAACACAAGATCTGGCCAATCGTGCCGCAAGATGGCTTACCCTCATCGCGATAGGATGTGGTGGATTAACCTTGTTCGCATGGATGATGTTCACAACACAAAGTTTTGATTTCGCCTTAGAAAGAACCATTACTGTGATGGTGATTACTTGTCCTCATGCCCTAGGATTGGCAGTACCATTAGTAGTTGCCGTGTCTACCGCCATTGCGGCCAGTCAGGGTCTTTTAATTAGAAATCGTGCTGCTTTTGAAACAGCCAGAAATATCACTGCCATTATCTTTGATAAAACAGGCACATTAACAGAAGGTAAATTTGGGGTGACGGATGTATTAGTATTTGATTCGGCTTTAACTCAAGAACAATTATTAGATTATGCAGCTGCAGTCGAAGCCCATTCCGAACATCCTATTGCGAAAGGCATTGTTAATGCAAGGAAAAAAAAGAAAGATGTCGAAAAATTTCTGGCAATTCCTGGACAGGGTGCAGAAGGGCGGGTGGATGGCCAAGTAATCAAAGTGGTGAGCCCTGGATATCTCAGAAGACGAAATATGAAAGTAGACCCCATTTTTATGTCTCAGATTGTCATGCTAAATGCACAAGGGAAGACGGTTATTTTCGTTGTGATAGATGATGTTCTAAAAGGTGCCATTGCGCTTGCTGATATTATCCGATCTGAATCAAAGCAAGCCATCAAGCAACTGAAGAGCATGGGTATTCGTTGTATGATGGTGACGGGAGATAATCTGCGCGTGGCAAAATGGGTGGCTGATCTCGTTTCTGTCGATGAATATTTTGCAGAAACGCTGCCTCAAGATAAAGTACTCAAAATTAAAGAAGTGCAAGAACGTGGGTTTATTGTGGCCATGACAGGCGATGGCGTGAATGATGCGCCGGCCCTCGCCCAAGCAGATGTTGGTATTGCGATAGGTGCTGGCACAGATATTGCCATTGAAACAGCAGATATTATCTTGGTGAAAAGTAATCTCATGGATGTGGTGTCGGTGATTTCACTTGCGCGTGCAACGACAAATAAAATGATACAAAATCTTCTTTGGGCAACAGGTTACAATACGGTGGCCATCCCCCTTGCCGCGGGTGTGTTATTCAAATATGGTATTTTATTGTCGCCCGCCTTAGGTGCAGTGTTGATGTCACTCAGCACTATTATTGTGGCTATTAATGCAAAATTGTTGCGTGTTAAATAATAAGATATGAACAAGGAAACCAGAACAGATCCATCATTCCGGCCCTCGATTCCGATCGGGGGCAGGAATGACGGGAATCAATTTATAGCGTTATTGTACGAACATTCACGGCTTCATTTTGCGAGTAGAAACTGCATTTTTTTCTGCTTGTTCTGCAAACTCTTTACTCTCGGTATCTGTTGCTTTCGATTTAGGTTTATTATGTGCCAGATTAGCATCTATTTTCGCTTGTGCTACTTCATGCCCAGTAATAAAAATTTCTGCAAGATTATGATTAATGTCTTCCTTTTTAATCTTGTCCGTAGCATCTACAAGTTCCCGAGCACCATCGTCACCGATGCTATTGTTTGTCAAATTTACAGATTGTAAACTTGTGTTAGCAGTAGCCTCTTCATCATCTTCACTATCACTATCATCATAAGTTACATCCCTAGGAATATACCTGCTGCGATAAGGTCCTTCGGGTGTTTTTGTGCCGCTCAGTATATCTGCAATAGCCACGCAGCCCTCTTCTGTAATTTCGTTATCTTCTAGGTCCAATACTTTTAAACTTGCATTTTCCCTTAAGGCAGCTGCGATTTCCTTGCAACCTTTGTCATCCATGTCGCTTTCAGTAATGGCTAACGTTTCTAAGGTGGTGTTGGCTTTAAGAGCCTTGGCCATTGCTTGACAACTTCTAAGATTAATATGGATAAAGGATAATACCAAATGTTTTAAGGTCTTGTTGACTTCAACCAACTTTGCAATCGCCTGAACCGCTTCTGAATCCTGATGTGATAATTCAAGGGTTGTAATCTCTGCATACTTTTCCGGGTTACCTTGAAGAATTTCACAAAGCTTTACCACATCGCCACCCTGTTCTTCTAAATCGTGGTTGCTCAACTCTAATGTATGAGTTTTTTGATTAAATTTTTCCTGAATCAGGGTTTCCAGGGCTAAAGCAGTTTTTGTGATTTCAGTTGCCATAAATGTTGTCTCCTATTTATGAATAATGGTTAAATCTATTTCATTAGTATGAAATTGGACCATGATACCACTATCAGTATGAAAAAGTACAGCTGTTGAACCAACCTATTATTCTAAATTTTTTTCTCATTTTTTAGTACTCAAGGGTTCTGGGAGTATACACATTTAAGACCCTCCAACCCAAAGTCAGACTTCTAAGGTGGTTCATGTGGCACAAGGTTAAAACATATCGAGATTTCAAGTATTTTATTTTCAGATCGCTGATGCAATGATTTTATAATCATATCCGCACAAGTTTCTAATGAATGTTTATCTGTATCAACTTCCAAGTTGTATTTAATGCCTTGATGAACAACGTAGAACTGAGGTTGAACAATTAATTTTTTTGGTTTGGGCACTATCAAATATTGTTAAATGGCAGTATAGTGTCGTCAATTTATTTCTATGACGATCAAGGAGAAGGATATGACATTAGATGAAGTAGAACGGGTGATTGAAAATGAAACCATTGAAATGGAGTTTAAATCTACCACCGGAGAACTCACGGGAACGTGCAGAACGCTTTGCGCGTTTCTAAATGATCAGGGCGGTTTTGTATTCATTGGAATTAATCGGTTGAGGAGGCAGTAAAATGAGATATCAAATTATTGTTAATGAGAAGCAGGCGAAAGTAATTTCGAACGCGTTGGATGTTTATGCGAGAATCCAAGGAGGGCAATTTGCAAATGTAATAAACAGGTTTGAATGGAAAAAAGTAAGTGAGTCGAAAAAAGACAAAATTGACGAAATGTTGAGTTATCTAAAATGCGTGTTGACTGGTGTAGAAGGTAATGGATATATGGGGATTGGCCAGATAAATAATGATGGTCAGATCGCTTACGATGTACATCAGGTAATTCGACATTGCATTGCTCATAATACAAAGCCCCTACCAACAAATTGGAGTAATTGGACTGTTGATTTTGATAAACCCAGTCAATATGGTAGCGAGCCATTGTGTGAAGTGGGATATCTGAGTGGAGCTAATTGAAAACAAAGCAATATAATTCTGCCACAGGCTTGGCAGAATTATAAAGCTAACCAAATAAGGAGGGTTATGGAAACACCACTATCAGATATATTTACTGCGAACAGTGAATATATTGAGTTACAACGGGATATTAAAGAAAAAATAAAGACTAGCCAGTTAAAGGCGAGCATCTCGGTGAATCGCCATCTGGTTGACTTGTATTGGAATATTGGCCGTTCAATTATTGAAAGACAAGCTACGGAAAAATGGGGAAATAAGGTAATTGAAACCCTAGCAAAAGACCTGCAAAAAGAATTTCCAGGGATAAAAGGGTTTTCCTCTCGGAATATTTGGAGAATGCGTGCTTTTTACCTTGAATATCAGGATCCTGCAATTCTGCCACAGAGTGTGGCAGAAATTCCATGGGGTCATAATATTTTGCTAATTGAAAAAATAAAGGATATAGGTCAAAGGCTTTGGTATGCAAAAAGCGCCATTGAACACGGTTGGAGTCGTCCAGTTTTATGGCATCAAATTGATAGTGGATTATATGAACGTCAAGCCATAGCAAAGAAATCTACAAACTTTGAAAATACATTACCTCCATTACAATCAGAATTGGCTCATGAAATATTGAAAGATAAATATAATTTTGATTTTCTCATGTTAGAAGATGAATATAAAGAACGTGCTTTGCATTTGGGCTTGATGGCGCACCTTCAAAAGTTTTTGGTTGAGCTAGGGGTTGGTTTTTCATTTGTTGGAAGTCAATATCCCATCACTGTTGGCAAAGATACTTATTACCTAGATTGTTTGTTTTATCATTTAAAACTCCGGAGCTTCATTGTGTGCGAGCTCAAGATAATTGAGTTTAAACCCGAGCATGCTGGAAAAATGAATTTTTACTTAACCGCCGTTGATAGAGAATTGAAGCATCCGACTGATAATCCCAGTATAGGCTTAATTTTGTGTAAAACAAAGGATAACATTAAAGTGGAATATGCTTTGCATTCCTCTCATCACCCTATTGGCGTTGCTGAATATCAAATCGTGAAGTCGTTGCCAAAAGAATATCTGGATAATTTACCATCGGCGGAACGATTGGTGGATGAATTAAGTAATATCAGCCTTGCTGGAAATGCAGAATAAAAAAATGGCAATCCCTCGACAAGTAATGGTAGGATATATAAAGATATGAATTGTTGTTGAGGTGATCATGGAAAGAGGAATTTTCAATCACGTACAAATAAAAGTTAAAGATCTAAAAAATAGTCGTAAGTTCTATGGTTTGATTATGAATATCTTGGGATATAGCATAGTACTAGATATTAAAGACGTCGTCATAGGTTATGGTACAAATGTTCATGACATGTTTGAAATACGTCAAGCTAGTATAGAAGCACCCTTATCACAAGCAGTTCATTTGGCATTTAATGCAGCCGATACAAAAATGGTTGATTCTTTTTATCGTGTTGCGCTTGAAAATGGTGCCAAGTGCAATGGCAAGCCAGGACTTAGGTCTGAATATGAAGAAGGTTATTATGCAGCTTTTGTTATAGATCCTGATGGTCATAATATTGAAGCTGTTTATGTTTCTAATCGGTGAGATTCTGAAAAACTTGAGACTGACTGGTTACTCTATAATTCGAAGCTCAGATAAGTATTGAATAATAATTGGATTAGACATTACCTTTTCTAATAGTATATTTTAGCAATGGCGGAAACCTATTAGGCATCAAAGGAGATTTTAGTTCCCCAATTTTTTGACAACCCATTTTGAGATAGAAAGCTTCTGCTTTGGGATCAGCCCATCCAATCAATTCCTTTACACCCAAAGATCGCGCTAAATTGATGGCATGATCCCATAGCTTTTGCCCCAGCCCTTTCCCAATATAATCAGGGTGTAAAAAGAAGTTATCTACTTCTGTGTCTTGATCATTATTAATTGAAAAACTGTAAAAACCAATGATATTTTTTGATTGCATCATAATTATTATTTTTAAGGCACGATTAAAATATTCTTCGGTAACAGAAAAATGTTGCATGTATTTATCCAGAAAGTCTTCATCATACCCCCAAGACCCTAAAGACAGTCGCAAAATATTATTGAGAAGATTTAAATCTTCTTTGTTTGCCGTTCGAAATTCATAATCATTTTCCTTTATTTAAATTCCCATTGGTGCTCTACTTTATTTCTCTAGTTTTTTATTAAATTCATTA
>CAZCHZ010000055.1:0-7845 GCA_964498615.1 uncultured Legionellaceae bacterium
GACTGGAGTTCAGACGTGTGCTCTTCCGATCTATATTGCCATGATGGAATTCAAAACAATGTCAAAAGAATTTGAAGATAAAGTGGCAGTAAAGCCACTTGTGCTTTCAGCAAGCACTCACCTTGCTGTTAAAAGTACACCCGCAGTGAAGCTCACAGATGATACTGCTTTTCAAAAAGATGACCATTCTTGGAATGATACTGATTATACTGAAGACCAGCGACGCACATTAGACTTTGCTTCCAATTGCTGTGCTTTTCCTAAACTCGCTCTGTATCTCGTGGATCACCATAAAGTGGATCTTTATGATACTTGCCGACTTATGAATCGCTCTTTTATAGATGCCGACACCATTACGCCTGCTCAAATGTTGCAAGAAATGGCTAGAATAAAAGCAGCTCCAGTAGCTAAGAAATCAAAAGTCTGATCGAGACTTGACCCATTTTTTATGTCTTTTTAAGATAATTATGTTTAACTTTATAGGGTTTGAAGCTTGCAACGCTGAAGGACATTTGAACTTCGCATTGGTTTCGATCTTCATAATCCTGAAATTTTTTTCTGTTAAACTCGAACATTTGTGGAATGATCTGTTCTAATTTCCCTTCGAAAAAGGTTGTGACATCTGGGTCGTAACCAATAAAATTATTCTGATTGTGATGCAAGAAATAAATATGAGCCGTATTGTTGTGATAAAAATCAAGTCGTATGGCACATGAAACTTGTTCTGCGAGTTGACTTTTCAAGATATTGATGAGTGCTTGGTAAGGATTTTCATCTCGAAAGGAAAATGATAAAAATTGTAATTTAGAGGAATAATTTAGCATAACAACAGGTTTCTTATAAGATTCCCATGGAAATTTATCAAGGCTTCCAAAACTCGGTTTGTTGTAGTAAGGAAGATTCGAGTGATTCAATGCGGTCATACAGTGAAAAATTAAAATATCATCTTTATTTCGTAATAATGCATCGGAAAAAGAAGCAACGGAGGCATTTGTGGTTTGAGTGATAGCCTCATAACCTAAGGCTAATACTTGTCCAAGACAAGTTCCCTTCATATGACGTTGAATTTCTTGAGCAAATAGATCAAATCGATAAAGTGTTGATGTTCGAATAACTGTACCATACTCACCTTGCTCTTGATACTCACAGGGTTCCCCTCTATATATACATTTTTCTACTAATTCTTGATATTCTTTCATGGTCGGTTTGTAATCGGGTTTTAATGCGGGTATATCTACTATATGTTTTTTAACGGGTAGATTTTTCCTTTCCTTATACGAAAAGGTTAAAAGCACATGCAACCTCATTACCTCTTCCAAAACTAAAACATCTTCCAAAATCGCAAGGTTGGTTTCTACCTCTACTTCGCATACTTCCTCTTCAACTTTTAATTCTTCCTCAGTTCTTGTATTTGCGGTTAAGGCTGAAATTGCTTTTTGCAATTTAGCATTCAATTCCGGGTTAACTGTCTGTTTGGTTACCTTAAAGTTATTCTCATATAAGAAATTAATTTTTCTTTTAAATGCTTGTAGAAAATCCGCATTCATGAAAGTAATGGCAACAAGATCTATAGAAGCGCATAAATCTTCCGAACCCTTGACGAGTCTTTCCTTAACGGGACTATATAACATCACCTGAAGGTCATAAAAAGTATCATTTTCATCAAAAATTTCATCAAAAATTTGCTCAACGCCGTCATACCATGATCCTTTTGTAAAAGTCATAGCAGCGGGGTAAATAACATTTTCGTATGATAGTTGTATAAAAAAAGGATAAGGTTGTACAAATTCAAACGTATTGACAGCACCTAACACGACATTTAGCTTTTTTTCAAAATCTTGATCTCGTACCAACACTGAGGCAGGTTTTTTTGTCGATAATCTATATTGTCGTTTAGAGCGTAACTCGTCCATCTTACGCAGCTTAGATAGTAAATTATCATTATCTGTTGCCATGATATCTCCGGTGTTAGCTAACTTGATTTTGTTATGTTATTTAAATTGGTATTTTATCGTTACGTTTAATAACTGTCAAACAACATTAATAACTGATTGAACTTCCTTTACTAGAGCTCCCAGATGCATTCCCACATGGGTTGGTTTCACATACTTTCTCTGAATTGAATGATTTTATCAAAGATGATTTCGAAAGTTGGCATTTCAGTGATAAATAAGCCTTCAATGGCTTGATATTGTTTTGAATATTCGTCAAAAATATTTTTATGTTTATCCAAATTAAAGGCCAAATTTTTAGTTAAATCCTGTTCTTCTTTGCCAAACCTTGCTTGCTTATGTTGAAGATAGGCATTAGTACCAATAAAGTTTTTCACTCGTTTTTCTTGTAAGAGTTTATAAATATCATAAAAATGCCTTAAAAAATTTGTACTAAATTTACCTAGTTCTTGTTGTTGCCTGACCTTTTTTGATAACGCTTGCAATTTTTCTACAAATGTGTATTCTGGGTAATAACAATCTATGTCCTTTGCCCTGTTATCATTGATAGCAATATTCGTTTTTTTAGCTTGTGCATAAGCCCAGGAAGTAATCATCATTGGTTCATAAGGTTTTGTTTGATCAAAACCCACCTCTAGCAGAATCCCATCCTTTATGCTGGGATTGGGTTCAAAAAAACTTTTATAGTATAGTCTAATACCCGCGTTTCTCAATTTTCTATCATCAAACTCAAAATCTCTTTTTGTTTGCATATCTGGAATATTTATTTTATTGGCAAGGTGACTGAAAAATCGTTCACGGCTATGTAGGTGCTTTGGTTCATCGTGATTTTTTCCAATAAATGGCTTTTCGCTGTCAAAGGGTTCAATGCGAATATCGATGTCTTCAGAAAATCTATCAATAATGTTAAAGGCTTTTGATAAAGAAGTTCCTCCCTTTAGTTGAAAAATGAGCTTTAAAGCTTTCAAACCCCATAAAGCATGCATAATCCAATAATCTTTTTCAACCAATAGGGGTGTAATTTTTGGATAAAGCGATTTTAAATTTTCTGATGTAGCTAAAAATAAATCTTTAGCATTCGATAACTCATGGATAAAGACTGGCATTTAATAAACCTCTGAAAAACTTTCGGGTGCTCACCTTACCATATTTTTCAGATAGTTTAAATAGCAATTTTTTATCAAAGTCATTTATTTTTTTTGTTACCTTATCCATTAATTTGTCGATATCTTCACCAATCTGGTTTAGATTATTCATTAAATCAACCAATAGAAATTCACGGGATAGTTTTTTGGGAAAACCGTTATTAGGTCTTACGAAACAATATTGATGACCTGCTAATGTAAGAGTCTCATATCGCTTTGTATTATATACTTTGGTTCTAGTAGATAGCTGCGTTAACCCTAATCCTAAGGAGTTATACCAGTTATTGGATAGTAGCAAGAGATCTTGGGATTTTAAAAATTTAGATAAAAGCTCATGTTCATTTGGAGGTAGGGGTCCAAATTGAGAATTTTTGGCATAGTAATATAATCCAGGGCCTACTTTTTTTAAGGAACCTGCAGATTCTAGCTTTTTTAGATGTCTATCTACCGAATTCGAGTGCAAAATGAGTTCATTCCGGTGATATACCCTACCAGGTGATAGTTGAGATAATAATGCCAAATGTCGCTGTGTTTTCATGGTTATAAATTTAGCATAAAAATTTATTTAAATCAAAATATTTTTAGTAAAAATACATGCATTTGTTACAATAAATATCTTATTTATCAATGGGTTGTAAGTAAGTAATTATTGTTATGCGATTTGCAGGAGTTCAGACTGTACCGCAGCCCAATAGAGATCCCAAATGCGTTCCCACATAGGGCCGGCCTTGCCATTGCCAATGCTGTGCCCATTATAATTGAGTACAGGTTGCATGCTGCGAGTAGAGTTTGTGATCCAAAGCTCATCAGCTTTGAGCAGATCAGCTTCAGTAATTTTATTTTCACGATAGGGAATTTTATGTGCTGCGGCCAAATTTAAAATTTTCTCTCTTGTAATGCCGCTTAAGATTTGATGTGATTTAGGGGGGGTAATAATCACGCCATGACGCACAATAAAAATGTTACTGATTAATCCTTCTAAGGCCTGATCATTGTGCATGATAATGCCTTCATCGAAACCGGCGTCTTTCACTTCATTGTACATTAATACATAGGCAAGACGGGCGGTTGTTTTAATATGGCAGTATTTCCAGCGGATATCTTTTACTGCCATGGCGCGAACGCCTTTGGCGTGCTCTGCCTTTGTGGGTCTAGGTTTTGGATAAGTGATGGCAAAAATAGTGGGTTTGATTTGATTAGGATCATCTGGGATGGCATGAGAGCGCATAAATTCAAAACCCCGCGTAATTTGCAAATAGAGCAATTGATCGCCACCACCATTTTTGTCTGCCAAAGTTTGTAAGATTTTCTGCCATTCTTCTGTGGTATGTGGCGCTTGCATATGGATGTCTTTAAGAGAATTGTGTAAACGTTCAATGTGAGGAAGGAGGGAATATACTTTGCCATCATAGACAGGGAGAACTTCATAAACCCCGTCTCCAAATACACATCCTCTATCCATGGGCGAAATTTTGGCCAATTCCAGGGGTAAATATTCTCCATTAAGATAAGTGATGCTACTCATCATGTCCTCTAATTAAACACTTTATTCCATATAGATTTAACGCCTAAAATACCACCCTCGTACATGCGTTTAGCAAAACCCGCGCCTTCTATTGTCTGTAGGGCGACAACGGGTCGTTCTATTAAGAGTTTGTCATCGAGTTGTACAGAAAGCGTGCCAACAGGCGTGCCTTCGGCAAGGGGGGCTCTCACCACTTCATTAATCACGATATTCGCTTTTAATTTATCGTATTGTCCGTGACCAATCGTTACGTGCAAATCTTCCTTTAATCCTAAATTTGCTTCTTTTTCTTTTCCTTGCCAAACTCGGGTTTGTTTCAGCGCTATCTTTGCAGGATACAATTTGCGTGTTTCAAAAAAGCGAAAACCATAAGTAAGCAGTTTGTTGGTTTCGTCTGTGCGCGCATCATCACTTTTCGTGCCCATCACTACTGCAATTAAGCGCATATTTTCTTTTTGACCAGATGCCACCAAACAAAATCCTGCGGCCTCGGTATGTCCAGTCTTAATACCATCGACAATATCATTTTTCCATAAAAGACGATTACGATTGGTTTGCTTGATGTCTTGATAGGTAAATTCTTTTTGTGAATACAGGGCATAACTTTCTGGAAAATCACGAATAAGGGCCTTAGCTAGAATGGCGATATCTCTTGCTGTCGTGTAATGGTTAGGATCAGATAATCCTGTGCTATTCACAAAATGTGTATTCACCATGCCAAGTTGTGCTGCATAAGCGTTCATTAAGTTTGCGAAAGCAGATTCTGTTCCTGCGATGTGTTCTGCTAAAGCAATAGAGGCATCGTTTCCAGATTGAATGATGACGCCTTTTAAGAGATCTTCAACACTCACTTCGGAATCCACATTAACAAACATGCGCGAACCTTCAGCCCGCCAGGCTTCTGGACTAATTTTGACCTTATCGCTAAGTTTAATTTTATTGCTAAAGATTGCTTGATCAACAACATAAGCCGTCATCATTTTGGTAAGACTGGCAGGTTCCAAAGGTTTATCGACATCTTGTTCGGCAATGACATAATCACTCCAATAATCAATTAAAAGATAGGATTTCGCAGCCAAGGGCGGAGGCGCTGGGATAACAGCAGAGACTGATGGCAAAGTTGGCATATCCGCTAGGCTAAGCACTGGGGTAAGTAGGAGAAAGTAAAGAAAGCAGACATATTTCATAAAACGCATAGGGTCCTCATTTCATCTGGGTTGTAACTAACTATAAATATAACACGACTATTCGCGAATGACGACCGGTGGCGGCAATTTAGAACGTGCCATTTTTTGCGTAAGACGTATAGCTTCCTGATCGTCCTGTAAAGGTCCAATCCTCACATGGAAATTTGAGGTGTTTCCAGCAGATTTCTCATTGATGAGGATGGGGTTACTGAATAATGCTGCCAATTTATTAACCATCGTTTCTGCATGCTTTCTTGTGCTAAAGGATCCCATCTGTAAATATAGTTTTTGGCTTGGCACAATGGCTTTTGCTATTGCTGGTTTAGATATTATTGCTGGTTTGGATGCTATTGTAGGTTTAGAGACTATTGAAGGTTTTACAACCAATGGCATAGCTGTGTCTGTTTTTTTGGCCAGTAATGGCGCTGTGCTTTTAACCGGGTTTTTAGTAGGTGGCTGTTTCAAGAGATGCTTAGGGATACCATGATGATCTCGTGGATCAACAGAAACGATTTCAACAGGCGCTGTACCTGTGGATATAACACCTAGCTTGTGTGCAGCGGCATAAGAGAGGTCAAGTATACGATTGCCATGAAAGGGGCCTCTGTCGTTTATTTTCACAATCACATGACGGCCGTTTTTGAGATTAGTAATTTTTGCGTAGGTGGGCAAAGGTAGTGTGCGGTGTGCAGCTGTCATGGCATACATATTATAGGTTTCCCCGCTAGAAGTACGACGACCATGAAATTTAGTGCCATACCAAGAGGCCACACCCTTGGCTCGGTAACCCTTGCTGGTCTGTAGAACGGTATAACGTTTCTTTTTCGTAACATAACTTCGTCCTTTTTTAAATTTATTGCCATAACGACTTAAGGGTTCGGGGCGAGGTAAGGCATTTGGAATTTTATCTAGATGACGAGGCGGGTGTTTAGGTGCAGCATCTTTCATGTGATGAGGATGCGTGGATTTAGGTGCCTTTGCACAGCCTGCTTGTAATACAAGCAGGCTGATACAAAGGATTGTCAATAAAACTTTAAGTTTATTTATATAATTCACGTATACGTTGGCTCAACTGAAAGACTGCCATGCCATAATTAATGCTGTGATTATATCGTGTGATGACATAGAAATTATCGAGTGTTAACCAAGGTTCATCTTCTTTTTCATTTTTTAATACAAGGAAAGCAGCCATTTCATTTTGATATTTTTGGAGAACTTCTTTATCACGCGGACGAACATTAAATTGTGCCAGCTTGCTTATCGATAATTTTGGCTTAGGATCTTTAGAGACGAGCGTTTGATATTCAGAACCAAAAACCTTGGCGCTATAAGCAATCGGTGCATTGGCTTTCCAACCATGGGATTTAAAGTAATTTGCAACACTGCCAATGACATCGCTCATGTTATTCATTAAATCTCGTTGTCCCTTGCCTGAAAAATCTACCGCATAACGACGGTAACTACTTGGCATAAATTGTGGTACTCCGATGGCGCCTGCATAAGATCCCATCATCGTTAACGGATCAATCTTTTCTTCTTTTGTCAGGACAAGATATTCTTCGAGTTCATTGCGAAAAAATGTTTTGCGTTTTGGATAATCAAAGGCCAAGGTGCTTAGAGCTTGTAAAACAGGATATTTACCCACATTCTTGCCATATCGGCTTTCTACGCCAATAATGGCCACAATAATTTCTGCTGGTACGCCAAATTCCGCTTCAGCGCGTTTTAAAGCTTCTTTATTTTCTTTCCAGAAAGCAACCCCTGCACGTGCGCGTTCCTCAGAAACAAACTGTGCACGATATTCCGACCAGGGCACTTCTTCAAAGGGCTTAGAAATTGCAGCTAAAATTTTGGGTTCGGATTGAATTTTTTTAAAAACCAATGTGAGGTCCCAAGCATTAAAACCATGCTTTAAATGCATGTCCCAGATAAATTGCTGCACATCTCTGCGGTCCCCAAATCGTTTTTCAGCATTTGCTTTTGCCCTAGCTGCATATGCTTTGGTGCCTGCAAAGACGTATCCGCCAGTGCAGAGT
>CAZCHZ010000056.1:0-7807 GCA_964498615.1 uncultured Legionellaceae bacterium
AATCGATATTATAGTAACTGCCGATCACGGTCCTAGATACTCTTTTGGATCGGTTACCTTTAATGGAAGCTCCTTATTTACGGATGAACAGATTGAATCCGCCTTCCTAGTCCATCCAGGTGATCTCTATTCTCCAGATAAACTACGCGATACAGCGCAAGCCATTAAAGAAATTAATAGGGTGGTAAAATTGGGAGGTAGTTTAATTTTATCAACGCCCACCCCTTATTATTGGCGAGATATGTTACAGTTTTTTAAATTTGAGATCTTAAGGCATGTCTTTAAAAAAAAACTTGCTCTGTCCGATGTGATTTATTTTGCGGATCATGAATGGAATAGACATATTTACTGTTGGACGCCTTCTACACTGTATACACTTTTAAAAGTAAATGGATTTGAATATGTCACACATGTATATTGTCGTGAAGGTGGTAATGTTTTTGAAAAATTTATTTTAAAAATTTTTCCCTATTTATCTCCTACAGTCATTATTAAAGTTAAAAAAACTGCAAATGCTTCCAAAAAATTAGTATGATAAAAAAACTACTTGTCATTATACCCGATCGATTATCAGTGCTGATCCATAAAGGAGAAGTAATTGAGGAATATTATAATCCTGGCAGTTTTTTTGATGAAGTACATATCATGATGACAAATGATGATAAACCTGATCCAAAATATGTGCAATCTATGGTTGGTAACGCTAAACTTTTTATTTATAATCATCCGGAACCTAGAGGGTTTTTCAAAAAAACGCTTGGATGGCAACCATTTTTAATAAATGATTGGCTAAAAGCAGCTTCAAATAAATTTTCTATGATTAGGCCTGATATCATAAGATGTTATGGTGCTCATTTGAATTTAATGATTGCATTATTCTTAAAAAGAATGCTTAACATTCCTTTATTAGTTAGTCTGCACACGCATCCGTATTTAGATGCACATAGAGAATCATTGGTTTTAAAAGATAAAATAATCAAATATTGTGGTTTAAGATTAGCTAATTATTTAAGAGAAGCTGATTTAGTTTTGCCCGTATATAAAGGAATTGTTGATTTTCTTAACAAACTTGATGTGAAAAGATATAAAATTTTATATAATCAGGTTGGCACTAATATACATGATTATAAAAAAGATTATAAATTTAATAAAATATTTAAGCTAGTTTGTGTTGGTCAGCAGATCCAAAATAAAAATCCAATCAATCTTATATGTGCTATAGCGCAATTAGATAACGTGATGCTAGATATCATAGGGGTGGGGATACTCAATCAAGATCTTAAAAATTTAGTCAAGGAATTAAATATAGAAGATCGCGTTCATTTTATTGATGCAATACCGCATACAAGGTTATGCCAACTTTTAAAGACATATGATGCTTTTGCAGCTTGCATAGATTGCGTTGGTCTATCTAAGACGGTTATTGAAGCCTTTTTAAGTAAACTACCGGTGCTTTTAAATTGGAATTCTCATGTTCAGGTTCCTGAACTCAATGAATCAATATGTTTAAGAGTGCAAGATTCAATACAGGGATATATTACGGGGATAAAAAGTCTCAAAGAAAACCAGATGTTGCGAGAACAAATGGCCGAACGTGCCTATCAACATGCGATAGTTTATTGGGATCCTGAAAAGATACAAAAGGAACATGTTGAAATATATAAGAGTTATTTAAAATGACAAAAACGCTTCATTTGGTTTGTGCGGCGAGACCTAATTTTATGAAAATAGCACCCCTGTATCATGTGCTGAAGCATGAAAATTGGATTGATACGAAAATCGTTCATACTGGACAGCATTATGATTATTCTATGTCACAAACATTTTTTGATGATATTGGTCTTTCTGCCCCCGATTATTACCTGGATACTGGGAGTGGAACTCATGGAATTCAAACAGCGCAAACGATGATTGCTTATGAAAAGCTATGCTTGGAACAAAAAAAGCCTGATTTAGTGGTAGTCGTAGGGGATGTGAACGCAACACTTGCTTGTTCAATTGCAGCTAAGAAACTTCATTTAAAAGTAGCGCATTTAGAAGCAGGACTTCGGAGTTTAGATCGTACAATGCCAGAAGAGATTAATCGTATTGTGACAGATGCCATAAGTGATTATCATTGGACACCATCTAAAGATGCAGATTTAAACCTTTTAAGAGAAGGTATTAAAAAAGAACAAATAAGTTTCGTTGGTAATATTATGATTGATAGTTATTGCATGATGCAAGATAAAATTGATAAAAAGCAAGCATATAAATCTTATAATTTGACTTATCAAAAATATATTGTTTTAACATTGCATCGTCCGGTAAATGTTGATGATCAATTAACATTTGAGAAAATATTGTGTCAAGTTGCAGAGCTTGATTTACCTATTATTTTCCCGGTTCATCCAAGAACTAGAAGAAATATAGAGAAAATTAAAAAATTTCCAGAAAATCTTCTTGTTATCGATCCATTAGGGTATGTTGATTTTATGAGTCTTGTTTCTAATGCTGCTTATGTTATTTCAGATTCAGGAGGTATTCAGGAAGAAACCACTTATCTTAACATCCCTTGTTTTACCTTAAGAAGCACAACAGAGCGTCCTATCACTGTGGAAATGGGCACAAATCAGCTTGTTAATGTAGATAATTTATTGAAAAAAGTGCAATTACTTAAGAAAGGCAGCATTCCTCCATTGTGGGATGGTAAAACTGCTGAAAGAATTAAAAACATTCTTCCGGAGATTTTATAATTTATGATAAATAATCTAGCGCTTAGATTAGCAAATAGAATTAACCCTAAACTCATTTTTGATTTTTATGCTAGAAAATTTCATAAAAGATTCAATAAAAGTTGTTTGGTGATTTCGTTTGATTGCGATACTGAAGAAGATATAAAAGCTGCTTGGGATGTGCATGCCCGTTTGACTGATATAGGAATTACGCCAGTTTATGCCGTTCCTGGGGCTTTGCTTAAAAAAGGAGAAACAGTATATAAGAAAATTTACGAAACTGGCGCTGAATTTATTAATCATGGTGGCAGAGAACATACATATTTTGATAAAAAATTAAATAGGCATACCAGTTGTTTTTTCTATGATCAAGAGCCATATGAACTTTTAAAAGAAGATATTGTACTGGGACATGAAACGTTACAAAATGTATTGGGCCTTAATGCCAATGGTTGGCGCACACCGCATTTTGGCACTTTTCAGAAAAAAGAGCAGCTTCAATTTCTGTATAAAATATTGAGAGATTTAAAATATTCTTTTTCAACATCAACGATACCACAGAAGGCATACTTAAACGGTCCTATTTATAATGATCAAGGGATGGTTGAAATTCCAGTGACAGGTATTTTTACAGAACCAATGAATATTATGGATACCTGGGCATATTTTGCTGAACCAAACAGACAGAAGTTGCCTGAAGACTATTTGAATGTTTGTCAATTATTAGCAAATTTTGCTTCGGTACATCCCATACTTATTAATATTTATGGCGATCCGAGTCATATTCATAAACAAGCAGCATTTTTTGATGGAATGAAGTTGCTTGCCGAGGTTTCAAACAATGTAAATTATACGCAACTATTAGGAATGACATATTAAAACTTACGCAGTTTTTGATGATACATTTTTTAAGAGCAAACCTTGGTGGATGCCAGCTAAACTTTATCATGTTGTTTGTCATCGCGCGCATCCCAGGTCAAAAGAGTATATGATAAATGTTTTATCTGAAAAATTTCCAGATGCTATGTTGGTGGACTTGGAAAATATCCCAGTGCAAACTCAAAAACTTATTTTACTTTATCCTGATACAATTGGCTTAGGATGGTATAAGATAGAAAAAAAATTACTTCCGAAAATTAAAAATTTAATGATACTTAATGGTCGCAAGAGATTGTTTGTATTTACTTTAGGAGTAGGTTACAAGCTGGCAATGAAGAGGTTTTTGGAATTAAGTTTTTTGCCTGAAATTATATTTTTGCCATTTTTGCTCGCGTTAGGTTTGATTTTAGCTTTGAAAGATAAATTGATGGGACATTCTTGATGATTGAAAGTAAAAAAAACATTCAAAGTTGGTGGGCTGAAAACCCAATGACTTATGCGAGTACACATGGTCAAGCAGAGTATAGTGATGGCCGATATATCATGGGAACAAGAGCATTTTTTGACCGCGTTGATAAAGAATTCTATGCTTGGAATAAGCCTTTGCATGATCAAAAACCATTTGACAAACTTTTTCCCTATCAAAAATATAAACAAAAGGAGGTTTTAGAGATTGGTTGCGGACTCGGTACAATGTTGATGAATTGGGCAAAAAACGGCGCGGAATGTACAGGTGTTGATCTTAATCCTACTTCAATTGAACAGACTAAAAAGCGTTTTGATGAGCATCATTTGGTTGCCGATCTTCGACTCGAAGATGCAAATCATTTGCCATTTGATAAGAATCGGTTCGACTATGTATATTCATGGGGGGTGTTACATCATTCTCCAAATCTTGCATTATCCATCAAAGAGCTTTTTCGCGTTTTAAAACCAGGTGGTGGTTTTGGTATTATGCTCTATAATCGTCATAGCCTTTATCAATGGTATATGACAGATTATGTGGAAGGTTTTTTGCATCACGAAGATCAGTTTTTAACACCACTTGAATTAAACAGTCGTTATGGTGATGGACATCGAGAAGAAGGTAATCCTCATACGTGGCCGATTACTAAAAAAGAAGGTTTAGATTTTTTGAAACCCTTTTCAAGAAATGTCAAAGTGCGAGTTTTAGGGACAGATTTAAATTGTGTGTTAAGACTCATGTTACCAGGTATTAGTCGTGTTATTCCTCAGAGTATTGTCAAAGCATTGGCACGACGTTTTGGTTGGAGTTTATGGTTTTTTGGGACTAAAGATATATAAATCATGTGTGGTATAGCGGGCATTGCTGGAGATTTTACTGAAGCTCAGGGAAAAGCTTTAGTCATGAAAATGTTGAAGGAGATTCAACATCGTGGACCAGATTCAAATGGCGTTTGGTCAGACAATCACTTTGCTTTTGGTATGCAACGCCTTAGTATTATTGATCTTGCGGGTGGAGACCAGCCGATGTGGTCTACGGATGGGGTAGGTATTGTTTTTAATGGAGAAATTTATAATTTTAAAAGCTTACGTGAAAATTTAGAAAAACAAGGGATTGTGTTTAAGACGAAGTCAGACACCGAGGTTCTTCTCCAGTTGTATATACAAAAAGGCCTGACAGCCATCCATGATTTAGAGGGCATGTTTGGCATATGTTTATAAGATCCCCGTTTACAAAAAGTGATACTAATTAGAGACCGGCTCGGTGTGAAACCTCTGTATTATTATAAGGATTCTGCACAATTTATATTTGCTAGTGAAATTAAATCGATATTACAAGCTTTGCCTGAAAGACCTAAGCTGAATGAACAATCTCTGTGGGATTATTTAACCTTACGTTACGTGCCTGCTCCAGAAACCATTTGGGACAATATCTATAAAATACAACCAGGACATTATCTTGAATATGATTTACAAAAAAACATAATTGATATAAGAAAATATTGGTCTGTGGATTTTCATTCACAGAAAAATTCAAAAACTCGGAATTATGAAAAAGAATTTTCTACACTTTTTTTAGAAGCTGTTGAAAAGCGCTTGCTTGCATCAGATGTGCCGGTAGGCATACTATTAAGTGGAGGGCTTGATTCGAGTTGTGTTGCTGCTGCAGCAGTAGAGTTAGGGCATCGAAACTTTCATACGTTTTCTGTAGGCTTTGCGGAAGGTGGTGAATTTAACGAGTTAAACTATGCTCGTCAGGTAGCCAAACATATTGGCTCTACACATCATGAAATAATTATTAATGATAAAAATTTCATTGATTTTATTCATGAATTCGTATGGTTTTCAGATGAACCTTTAGCAGATCTCGCATCAATTCCACTTTATTATGTTTCTAAGCTCGCAAGGCAGCATGTAAAGGTTGTATTATCCGGAGAAGGAGCAGATGAAACTTTGGCAGGTTATAATTTAGATGAGTTTGCCAAAAAATTATCAATTTTAAAATTAGCGCAATATATACCCAAATGTCTTTTAAAGTTTTCCAAGAAGCAAAGCATACAGATCCTTGCAAAGCACGGTTATCATAACTTTTTAAAATCTAAACCGTGCTATATAACGAGCGTTTTTTCGGAAGAAGAAAAGAAAAAACTTTGTTTATTTAATGGTGAACAATCAACGTTTGAAAAAATAAGAGAATGGTATTCTTTAACACCTTCGGAAGAGCCATTGGACCAGTTGCAACAAGCTTATTGCCATTCTTGGCTTGTAGAAGATTTATTAATGAAAGCAGATAAGATGAGTATGGCAACTTCTTTGGAATTACGCGTACCTTTTTTAGATCACAGGTTGGTTGACTGGGTTGCAAAGTTGCCGCATCAATGGAAGGTTGGTAACCACTATTCCGGTTTTTCAACCAAGAAAATTTTGCGTCATTTTGCAAGAAAAAGATTACCAAAAGAAATTATTGAGCGACCCAAACAAGGGTTTCCTGTTCCAGCTTATCAATGGCTTAAAAAAGATTTAAAAGATTGGGCAAATGAAGAACTGCAAGGGTCTCATTTATTATCTTACTTTACAAAATCAGAAATAGAAAAGACCTGGTGTAGTGCTCAAGCAGGCTCAATGAAATCTTTGCATCAAATTTGGAACATAATAATTTTTTCTCAATGGCTTAAAAGATGGGCAATATGAACATTTTATTTTTGACTTATGCTTATCCTCCACTGAAATATCCGCGTTCAGTGCAGATTAGTCATTTAGTGCAATATTTGCGGCAATATTTTGAAATTACAGTTTTAACGTCTCGCCCATATGATAAAATTGATAATTCATTATTAGATTTTACTCCTTTAGATAATGTTACCTATGTCGATAAGTCTTTTTTTTCAAGTTTTTTAAATAAAATTCCAGGTGACAAGTTTAAGAGAGCTTTCGTTACTGATCTTTTTTATTTCTGGGCGCTTGATTCAATAAAAGTAGCAGAGTCTTTAATAAAAACAAACAAAATTAATGTTTTAGTTACATTTGGACAACCAATGTCCACCCATTTAGCTGGAATTTACTTGAAAAAAAAATTTAAAACCATAAAATGGATTGCACATTTTAGCGATCCTTGGGTGGATAACCCATTTAATTCGAGTAATTTTTGGACGGCTTTTTTGAACAAAAGCGCTGAAGCAAAAGTTTTGAAATCAGCCGATAAATTTTTATTTACTTCTCCAGAAACATTGAGATTAATGATGAAGAAGTACAATGACGTGTTGCTTAGTAAAGCAGAATATTTGCCACATAGTTTTAATCGTGCTTTATATAAAGATCGAAAACCAAAGGAGAAAATTTTTACAATTCGTCATCTTGGAAACTTTTATGGTGATCGTCAACCTGATCCCCTCTTTAAGGCGCTAAAAATAATTAAACAAAAAAAAACATTGTTAAATGATATAAAAATTGAATTTATAGGTTTGGATACTTCGCTAAACGACGAAATAAAAAAATATGGCCTTGAAGGTATTGTTTTTTTAAGACCTTCAGTGGACTATTTAGAATCATTGGTTTTAATGAAAGAAAGTGATTTACTGTTGGTTATCGATGCTCCGAGCGAAGAAAGTGTTTTTTTTCCAAGCAAACTGGTTGACTATCTGGGTTCTGATAAACCTATTTTTGGTATCACACCCACTGGAACATCACAAAGAATAATTGAAGAATTAGGATTCCTAACGGCGGATCCTCTTAAGCCTGAATTAATTGCA
>CAZCHZ010000057.1:0-7673 GCA_964498615.1 uncultured Legionellaceae bacterium
ATTCTATCTTTCTTTTTTTTTTTATTGTTACTGCACCACACCCTATCTTAAACATGGGGCCACTCTTTTCCCTAACCGAAGGCTTTCCGATCTTCAAGACTTAAGAGATCTGATAAAGCTTTGGCATTCTCTAGCTTATATCCCAGAAGGATTTCTTGGGGTAAATCCACCCGACCCGAGGCCCTAAGATAATGTTGTGTGATAAAAGATTCTAATATACTTTCTGCATTCGCCTCAGCTGTATTGATTAAGTGTTCCATCTCTGGGAAAAATTGTCTGCTGCCAAGCATGCGACCATCTCGTATGATGAGCATATGAATACAAGCAGCATGAGGCAATCCAGAAAACCCCAAGACATCCACATCTTTATTGGCACCAATAATAATTTGCTGATCTTGAATTCGGCGTAACTGCGCAATCTGATCGCGAAAATTTGCTGCACGTTCATAATCCAGTGATTCACTTGCTTTTTCCATCGACTGCACCAGATGATTTAATACTTCTTGGCTTTTTCCTTCTAAAAATTTTCTGGCATTATTCACTTGTTCTTGATAATGCTTTTCATTTACATATCCTACACAAGGCGCCGTACAGCGTTTTATTTGATATTGCAAACAGGGCCTGGTGCGGTTTTTGAAAAAAGCATTATCACATTGTCGTAATTTAAAAATTGTCTGCAAAATAGTCAGTGCTTCTCTTGCAATGCCGGCACTGGGATAGGGCCCATAATATTTGCCCGGAAGGTTTTTCTCCCCTCGATAAAAGCTTAAAGCTGGAAATTGCTCTTGTGTAGATAAATATAAATAAGGATAAGATTTATCATCCCTGAAAATAATATTATATTTTGGCTTGGAAGCCTTTATTAAGCTACTTTCTAATAATAAAGCTTCGCGTTCATTGCGTGTGATGGTTACTTCAATAGCATGAATCAGTTTCACCATCTGCAAGGTTTTGCTATCAAGACTACGATGGAAATAACTGCTCACTCTTTTTTGTAGGTTTTTTGCCTTACCTACGTAAATGATTTTGCCAGTCGCATTCAACATCGTATATACGCCTGGACGCGTGGTGAGGGTTTTAAGAAAAGAGTCTATATTTTTCAGTTGTTTTCCGTTTCAATCAGGCCATGTTTTATAGCAAGGTGGGTCAACTCCACATCTGTTGACACACTTAACTTTTCATATAAACGATGGCGATAAGTAATCACCGTTTTTGGACTTAAGAATAATTTGTTTGAAATTTCTTTCACTTTTTTACCATGCGTGAGCATTCTAAATACTTGTAATTCCCTATCAGACAATATATCCAAGATGGATTGTTCATTTTCACGATTTAAAGATTTAAGCGCCAATTGTTGGGCAATCTGGGGCCCAAGATAGCGTTTGCCCGCATAGACAGAACGAATGGCATCCACCATTTCTTGTAACCCGGTATCTTTTGTAATATATCCTAAGGCACCTGCCTGTAATAACTTTGTGGGGAAGAGTTCATCTGTACACATGGTAAGGGCAAGCACTTTGATATCACGGTTATTTCTTAAAATTTTCCTTGTCGCATCCAAGCCATCTGTACCGGGCATTTTCACATCCATTAAGACCACATCTGGACGTTTTTCTTTGGCCATCTTTACGCCCTCTTCCCCAGAGGCCGCCACCCCAATCACTTTAATGCCAGGAACATCTGCCAATAGCCGACTTAATCCATGACGGACAATTTCATGATCATCGACAATCAGCAGGTTGATCACTTGATCAATACACTCCTATAAAATGAATGTGCTTGGCGGAGAGGCAGGGATTCGAACCCTGGGAGGGGTATTAGCCCTCAACGGTTTTCAAGACCGCCGCTTTAAACCGCTCAGCCACCTCTCCTCGATTCCAGTTTACCGAGGCAAGGTAGCTAAGGCAAATTTATGATACAATATGCATGTATGGGCTTCAAATACGACCTATGGAGAACCTAAATGAAAAACTTCACACCCACTGTGACACGTGCAAGAACTGGGCTGGTCCTCGAAACCAATTCAGTCATTCGAAATACCTATATTCTTTTGTCATCTACCTTGCTTTTTAGCGCCCTGGCTGCTTGGTGGAGCATGACCACAAATGCTGCTCCCATGGGCTTTGGTGTATTGCTGGGCTACTTTGGTTTATTGTTCTTAACCCAAACCTTGCGCAATAGTGCCTGGGGAATTGCGTCTATTTTTGCGCTCACGGGTTTTATGGGATACACCCTAGGGCCTCTATTAAACATGGTCATGTATAGCTATACCAATGGCGCAGAATTGGTGATGACGGCCTTTGGTTTAACAGGCATTATCTTTTTGGCTTTATCGGCTTATGCTTTGACAACACGCAAAGACTTTAGCTATCTCATGGGATTCTTGTTTGCAGGTGGTATGGTAGCTTTTATTGCCAGTCTTGCGGCTGTTTTCTTACAATTGCCCTTGTTGTCGCTGATGGGATCAGCGGCTTTTGTATTGATTTCTTCAGGCTATATTCTCTTTCAAACCAGTCAAATCATCAATGGCGGTGAACGTAATTACATTATGGCCACCATCACATTGTATGTGTCGATTTATAATATCTTTGTAAGCCTTTTACAGATCTTAAGTATCTTTGGAGGAAGAAGAGACTAAATCACCACAAAGATAACCTACGAAAAGGCGAACTAGGTTCGCCTTTTTTATTGTTAATTTTAAACTTGAGATTTTGTTACTGCAGGTTTTTTTGTGTCATTACTACTCGCATGATGCGATTGCTCGCTTCCCAGAGGCACGGATGTCTTTATATAGGAATGATACATTTTAGTGAAATGTCCAGGGTTATCTAAAATGATGGATTGCTGCTTTTTATTCCCGGCTTTCTCACTAATAGCCAGAAGTGTTTTGTGCATTAATCCGCTTTCTTCTCCTAGATCTATTGTCACCCTCGCCCCATCATTTGGTAAGGGTGTAACATCAAATTTGCTTCTATCTAAATTTTCTTTTAACTCTTTATCTGCTTCATACAACTCAAAGAATTTTTTCAGTGTTTCTTGATTGTCAAAATCGATCACAATTTTCATAATAATCCCCTCTTTGGTTAAAAACTGATTATATTTTTCTCAATTAAATCATGGAACTGATTTTTCACACAGGTATCTCCTCATCAGGGCCTTCCCTTCTATCTATTCTATGATTTTTAGATCACCCATATAGGATTGTAACACCTCTGGTACATGGATCCTACCCTTTTCATCCTGATAATTTTCCATAACGGCAATTAAAGTACGGCCCACAGCAAGACCTGAACCATTCAAAGTGTGTAGATACTCTGGTTTCTGCGTTTCAGGATGTCGAAAACGCGCTTGCATGCGTCTGGCTTGAAAAGTTTCGGTATTGCTACAAGAAGAAATTTCTCGATATAAATTTTGTCCGGGTAAAAATACTTCCAAATCATAAGTCTTGGCTGCTTGAAAGCCTAAATCAGCAGTGCAAAGCGCCATTACACGATAGGGTAATTTTAAGCGTTGTAAAACAGTTTCTGCATGCCCAACCATTTGTTCTAAGGCTTCATAAGAATTTTCTGGGCGCACAATTTGTACCATTTCCACCTTATCAAATTGATGTTGTCTTAGCATGCCACGCATATCTTTGCCATAACTCCCTGCCTCCTTACGAAAACAAGGACTATAACAAGTAAATTTTTTAGGCAAAGATTTATTATCTAAAATACTCTCCCGAATTAAATTTGTAACAGACACTTCAGAAGTAGGAATTAACCATAAATCTTCATCTTTAATGGCAAATAAATCGTCCTTGAGATTAGGATATTGTCCCGTGCCATAAAGAGAATCCCTATGCACCAAATAAGGCACATAGACTTCTTCATAGCCATGTTCTCTTGTATGTAAATTCAACATAAATTGCGCAAGCGCCCGATGTAAACTGGCAATGGGACCATAAAGTACTGTAAATCTTGCACCGGATAACTTAGCAGCTGCTTCAGAATCCAAATATTTTTCGCCCAAAGCCACATGATCCAATGCTTCAAAAGAAAATGTGGGCGGGTTGCCCCAACGTCTTACTTCTTGATTATCTGCTTCGCTTTTTCCCAGAGGCACTGAAGGATGGGGAATATTGGGAATTAAAGCACAGATTTCTTCTAATGCCTTTTCTATTACATTGAATTCGTTTGTGGCATCATTGACATCTTTCACAAGTGCCTGGGTTTCTGCCAAAAGCGCATCAATGGATTCCCCTTTTGCCTTAGCCATGCCTATGGCTTTAGAACGTTGGTTTTGTAGGCTTTGCAAATTTTCAAGCTTGGTTTGCAAATCTTTGCGTTTTGCTTCTAAAGCTTTATATTGTGGATCTAAAGTGTAGCCACGGGTGGCTAATAATTTTGCTATCCCTTCGGGATCACGTCTCAATAATTTTAAATCTAGCATGATATATACCCTATATATTCAACACCAAAAATCACCCCCTTTGACAGGGGGTCGACCGCGCGAAGCGCGGGCGGGGGGATGTTTCACCATGCCCCAACACCCCCCCGGTTTGCTTTGCAAACCGGCCCCCCTCAAAGGGGGCGTTCTCTACTTCCCCTCAAGGGGGCGTTCTCTACTTCCCCTCAAGGGGGCGTTCTCTACTTCCCCTCAAAAGGGGGCGTTTTCTACTTCCCCTCAAAGGTGACGTTTCCCGGAGGGTTAATTCTCCACCACATCAGTACCCTTAGGCGGCGTAAACCGAAACAAATTTCCTGATATTTCCTTATTAAAGGCTACATCTGAAAACACAAATTCCGCATGTTGGCCCAATTGATCCAATAACACCAATTCTTTTAATTGATTTCCGACAAATCCTATTCTTATCCACTGAAAGGATCCTTGCTTGTCTTTAGGCTGTAATTCAAAACAACTATCACTGCCGGATAAACAGGTGTTCGAATTTGCGTTAGAAGGTATGTTTTTAATGAGAAAGTCTTTATCTAAAGTTCGGACATCGCCGCTTAAGAAGAAGATGGGCGCACGACTTTGTCCTTTGGAATAAGACAACTTTTGCACAGTGGCTTGTTCAAGATCTTTATCATAATCCCAGACCTTTGCACCATCTGATACCACCAAGCGTGGTTCATTTCCAAGGATTTCCCAACGGAATTGTCCGGGTTTTTTAAGCCACATTTTACCTTCCGCGGTCTCTCGCACTTTTCCTTTTTCATCCATTACTTTCTGGTGAAAATTTGCTTGTATGCTTGTCATTGGGCTTAAAATTGTTTTTAAATCGCCTGACGCATCTGCTTGCACATATAAGCACAAAAAACAACATGTAAAGAATAATAAAACTTGCATACACATATTTTTATAAAATTTCTTCATTTAATCACCACCTTCTGTTTGTACTAAAATATCTCTGGCCCCATTAGATTGCATAGGCCCTAACAACCCGGCTGCTTCCATGGTCTCAATTAAGGTTGCCGCACGATTATACCCAATTTTAAGCCGCCTTTGTAGATGGGAAATAGAAGCCCGCCTTGTTTCAACCACAATTTGCACTGCCTTATCATATAATTCATCTTGTTCGCCCGGGTTTTCATCCTCCCCAAAGCCTGTATCCGCAAAATTTGCATTCGCATTTAATGAAGCTAAAATACCTTCCACATAATCAGGCTCGCCCAAAGCTTTTAAGGCTTTGACGACGGCATGTACTTCTTCATCAGAAACAAAGGCCCCATGAATACGATTAGGGATCCCTGAACCGGGTTCTAGATACAACATATCTCCATAGCCTAAAAGCTGCTCTGCACCTTGCTGATCTAAAATGGTTCGGGAATCTATCCTGGATGAAACTTGAAAAGCAATACGCGTTGGTACATTGGCTTTAATGAGGCCCGTGATGACATCTACAGAAGGACGTTGCGTGGCTAAAATCATATGAATACCTGCAGCTCTTGCTTTTTGCGCAATGCGCGCAATTAATTCTTCTACTTTTTTACCCACTACCATCATCATATCTGCAAATTCATCGATGATGACAACAATATAGGGTAAGTAATGTAATGCGGGACGCTCGCCGCCCATTTCTTCCCGCCAAAGCGGATTATAAATCAGTTTATCTTCAGCCTTTGCATCCAGAATTTTGCGATTATACCCAACGATATTTCTCACCCCCAGCGCTGCCATCACTTGATAACGCCGCTCCATCTCATTTACACACCAACGGAGCGCAGATGCTGCATCTTTCATATCCGTCACCACAGGCGTTAAAAGATGCGGAATGCCATCATAAACAGAAAGTTCTAACATTTTAGGATCAATTAAAATCAAACGCACTTCTTCAGGTGTTGCTTTGTATAAAAGACTTAATAACATGGCATTAATGCCCACAGATTTGCCAGAACCTGTTGTGCCAGCCACCAATAAATGTGGCATTTTGATAAGGTTTGCAATTACCGGTTCACCTGCAATATCTTTACCCAAAGCTAGGGTTAAAGGAGAAGCAGATTCTTCATAATGTCTGGATTCTAAAATTTCTCTTAATCTAACCATTTCTCTATTTTGATTAGGAATTTCCAAACCCACTACCGATTTACCCGGAATCACTTCAACTACGCGCACGCGGCTGACAGAAAGCGCTCGGGCTAAATCCTTAGAAAGTCCTGTGATTTTACTGGCCTTAATACCGGCTGCCAGTTCTAATTCAAAGCGCGTAATCACTGGACCTGGATAAACGCCAACCACTGTCACCTCTAAACCAAACTCTAACAAACGCGCTTCCACTTCTCGTGTCAGAGCCTCTAATTTACTTTTTGAAAAACCTTCTATGTGCGCTTCACGATTTTCTTCTAGTAAAGTAATCGCAGGTAATTCTGTACTAAATGCAGTGCGTCGTTTCGAAGGAGAAATCATGCTGGGCAATATCTGCAATTCCCTATCTATCTCCCTATCTTTTGGCGAAAATAGCGGTATGCGTTTTGGTTTTTCTTTAAGCACAAGTGCTTTTCCGTCAAGCTCTTTAGGATTTTTGCTTCGCAATAAAACTTCGATATTTCTCTTTGTTTCAAAAAATAAAACAAGGGATCCTTGACGTAAACGATCCATTAAACCAAACCAAGATAAACCTGTTGTGATGGTGGTGCCCGCTAAAAAAATAGCCAATAATAATAATGTTGCGCCTAAGATCCCAAAGGCAGGAATAAACGGTTGCATCACAATTTGTCCTACAATACCCCCTGCACTAAAAGGCATACCTGCTTCAAAAATATTGAAATGTAGGCTGGCCAAAGCGCAACCTGAACCCACCGCCGCGATAAACCCGGCTAGGCGTAATATCCAGAGGACACGATGAAAACCATTGATTTCTAAAGGATTGCGAAAAACACAAATACCTCCATAAGCGATAGTGATGGGCAATAGGTAGGCAATATATCCAAACAAGAATAAAAAAAGATCTGAAAAGAAAGCGCCCATTTTACCAGCCGCATTGGCAATAACCACCCCTGTAGCGGTTTTAGACCATCCAGGATCTGCAGCACTATGTGTTATCAAGGCAACAAACAAAAATATCGACAGCGCTGAAAGTAAAATAAATCCCCCTTCACGCAATCGACGCCATAAGACTTCTGTAATAGTCTCCACCCCTTCCTTCGGTGTTTTCAAAGCCCGCCTCATATACCCTGCCCTTTTGCCCCGTT
>CAZCHZ010000058.1:0-7671 GCA_964498615.1 uncultured Legionellaceae bacterium
TTTTGATTTAAACTATAATAGTGTTAAAGACAAGGTAAAACGCGTCTATGAGTTGCCGTACTCAATTGGAGGAACCATGCAATATTTTATGCAATTACAGAAAAAAGACCCAGCAGCATTTGCAAGAAATTGGGGCTGGTTTTTAGCCTTCGGTATCATGCTGGTTACGCTAGGTATTCTAGCCATTAGCTATGCAACTTTTGCAAGCGTTCTTTCCGTGATCTTCTTTGGCGCAATCCTCGCTTTAGGTGGATTTGTTGTTATTCTGGATACTTTTCGTTCCTGGTGGGGACAATGGGGTGGGTTTTTCATTCATTTAATTACAGGGCTTTTATATTTATTTGTAGGTTCTATGTTAATGATCGAACCTCTGGCAGCTTCCGTTTCATTAACCTTAATTCTGGCTATCTTTTATATTATTATGGGGATATTTCGTATTGTCTATCCCCTAGCAATTCCTCTGCCAAGAAAGGGATTAAGAATATTTAATGGTGTGATATCACTCCTTTTAGGTATTTTGATCCTCGCAAAATGGCCTGCTTCCGGTTTATTTATCATTGGCTTATTTGTTGGTATTGATCTGCTGATCGCCGGCTGGGTGTATATTATGGCATCCTTATCTGCAAGATCTATCAGCAAGGGATTGTAAGTCGAGTTTAAAAAGCGCTATCATTCTTCAAAACGAGAACCTGTAAGCGATGTTGCTCATTATTTAAATCGCGATAATAACAATAAATGTTATTTTAATAAAAAGCGATGTATGATAGATATTTTAAAGTTTAGCAATATGAAAGGAGCTATATATGTTAAATGTCATTAAACATCTGTATGTAAAATCAGCCGTTGTGCTTGTTTTGCTCATAGGCTCAAGCAATGCTCTCGCTATTCAAAAGCCAACACCTGAGAATAGTGGAAATCAAATAGCTACAACAAGTGAAAAGGGCAAAATACAGGACACTAAAAGAGCAGCACAATTTTTTGAAGAAGAACTCAGTTTCAAGACAAATCCCTATGGCGTTAAATCTGCTATCGATGGCAAAGTTGCCAAAGTCACTATTGTCGATGTTCGTTCTGCAAAAGATTTTGCAGAAGGTCATATTCCCGGCGCGATTAATCTGCCCTATGAACAATACAATGGCTTTGAAGGAAATGAAATCGCATTTCCAGGTTTAAGGAAAGATGGCTTTAACTATGTCTATTGTTATCAGTTATTATGTAATCTTGGCCAAAAGGCAGCCAAAAAATTTGCAAGCCTGGGTTATCCAGTTAAAGAAATTGTTGGAGGCATGCAATCCTGGAAAGAAGCACAATACCCTATTGAAAAATAAAAGCTAGTTATCAGATTATACCCCCTCATGTTTCGAGGGGGTAACTATCTGTAAAATGAATAAAAATATTCTATTTGATAAATAAATGCTCTTGATATAGTATATTACCGATTAATTAAACATTATATATTTTGGAAGGATACTACTTATGGCGGTAAGTCAACCAGAAACAGATGAAATTCAGGGACTCACAGTAACCTATATTCCAGCTTCAGCAATGCCTCTGCCTACATTTATTAAAAATTTAGAATCAAACATCGTCGAAGTTGAAAAATCAGTAAAAGAATACATCACCGAAGATACACCGTCAGCACTGTCGGTAGGCCTTATTCTTAAAAAAGTTAAAAGTAGATTCGCAGAGGCCATTAACATCGCTGGCATTGGCATGAATAATGAACGTGCACTCCATGCATTTAAGCCCCATACAAGTTCACTTCACAAGGGTTATGATAATTATATTAATGAATTGATACCCCAATATAGGGAATATATTCAAACACTTAAAACGCTTTTTGATAATGCCAACAATGTATTTCAAGTACTCCATCTATATAAAACATGGGAGCAATCACATCAAATTATTTTAGATTTATTTAAAGACAATCAAACACTTATAGTACATTATCCAATGATTTATCTCGAAATGGCAAGATGCTGTATTGAAAGTCTCACAGCCTTACATAAACAACTGAAGCCTGAAGACCCATTTTTATCTTATATTTTTCATTTTGAAAATGGTATTTTTAGAAAAATTAAAAGTTATTTTACCGAGCATAATGCGATTGCAGAAAAAATAGTGTACGACGAAGAACAGCGCAAATCTCTTCAAGAAAGGTATGAATCCATTGCAGAAAAACACGAGCAATATAAAAGCGCTGCCCAAAAGCAAGATGAAGATGCAAAACAGGATGCGGAACGATTGGAAACATTAAAAGCCATCAGGATTTTCGATGAGCTGTTTTCAAAATTGAAATGGATAACTGAATTGTTATTCAACAAAATGTATGAACACTATATTAACCCATTCCTTGCAGACGATTCAGTTTTACAATCAGCGAAATTTCTTACCATGATCGATGGATTGCAAAAGCTTTATGCTGTTGGTTTGTCTGAAATTCACACACTTCGAGGCTACATTGATATTTTTTTGGCTAAACAATCTGAGAAAAGTAGCATATCATCTATGTTGAAGGAATATCAAAGAGTATGTTTTAAAACAAGCGCATTTTTGAATGATAAAAAAGTATTTATCCACCTTAATCAAGGTTCTGTTTTTTTGTTACCATACCCAAAAGCAGACGACACAAAACAAAATGAATCTGAAATGCACTGGTCGACCCTGTCCATCACAGGAAGCGCACTGCTCGCTAAATGTCAGAAGTTGTTAAAAAATGTTTCGACAAGCAATCAAGCATTTCTTGATGGCATTAAAGAAATAGATGATTTTTCCAAGAAAATTTCTGAACAAGCTGAAATATGCACATTCGACCAGAAAAAACTCAAAAAATTTAAAATATTACTTAACAATAAACGAGCCGAGTTGATTCTAAAAGCTGATGCCAAGCAAGCAGATGTGGATACCCTTATGAAGGACATTGGCAAATCTGATTGCAGCAAGCCTAAAGGTACCAAAGATCGAAATAGCGCAGCAGCAAAAAAGGCAAAAGCAAAAAAATTTGCAAATAAAGTAGCAAGAAATCGTATACAAAGTGAAAGAAGAGCAAAGGAAAAACATAACGCACGGTTAACTAATCATCAAACTAATCAACAAAAACCTGAACCCAAAAAACTAGCTGCTCTTAGCAATGCATCTCCAACGATATCCACACCAGCAGCTCCAGCGACCACATTAACAGTAACAACCACACAAACAACTCAGGCAGATCAAGCACCAAATCACAATGCCACAACTGACAAAAGCAAAAAAAAGTTTAAATTCAATCCCTTTGCAGCACCATTTAAACCAAGTTCTAGTGCTGTATTAACGCAATATCTCAACCACATGAATAGAGTCACAACATCAGCCGAACAGGATGTCAAAGTACTTCAAGGAGTGACCCATGTTAGAACCTGATACCATGCAACATGAAATCGACAATCAAAAAACCTCAGCGCCGGATGCTGTTGGAGCAAAAATTACAATTACTGAAAAGGGAATTAATAACCTTGTCGAACAACTCCAAGATAGAATTAATCAAATTGGCCTCTTAGAAAAAGAGATACAAGCACTATTAGAAACTGTCGCCACCGAAAAACGTTTGGCTTTTTTTAAAGAACTAGTAGAATTAACAGATGATTTTTATAATGAAGAAGACGAATTAAATGCATTTCTCACAAGAAAACCAAACACCAAATATAATATAGAACAGGATTTTAAACAACTTCAGGCGCAATTACATGCATTATTAGCAATTCAAACCAAATACCACAGACTTAAATTAAATTTAATGGTCGAGAACATTGATGATCACTTTAAAGTTGAAGCCGACATCAGGGATGACAAACCATTATTAATGAATGTTTTTCATACAATATTAATTGCTATTCCTCAATTTGCTGAATACTTTAAATTTAAAAAAAAGGACGCTCACACTGATTACCGATCACCTATTAAACGAATTAAATTTAAAAATAAAACCCATGAAACCGCCATGCAAAGTTTGCTTGAACATCGCGAATATCAGCAAAGCAGTAAAGGCCAAGAAAGATTACTGATTGCCGAGTTTACTGAATTATCACCCATCCAATTTTCACAATCCTTTTCACAATACTCAAGAAATGTTTTTCATTCAAATTCGCCTGATCTTTGTCATATTTTTCTACCCGAGAAAAAAATCATTATTATTTTGCTGCGCGACCTTCATTCAAAAAAGTTAAACATACATGGTTTCTCTTTTAAACAAGCCTTAGAAAATATCAAGGATTATTTGCGAAACAGATTTCTTGACTTTCAAAAGGATGCTATCCTCATTCCCGGGAAAGGCAATCATAGCGCAAAAGGAAAGCCCACGATGATAAAACAATTATTCCCCTTATTAGCCAAATGGGCAAAACGAGATAAAAAACTTATAAAAAAATCTACAGAAAATCCTCATAACACAGGAGAAGTATACGTTGAATTTCAGCCAGTAGTTGATATAAATTTTTTACATTATGAATCAGAATTAAACCTTGCCATTCGAAATCAAGAACACCGTCTGAGAATAAGATTACCTGTAAAATTTTCGCAGGAGAAATTGGAAAGTTTTGCTTCAACATTTGCTATGCAAGCAATAAGACGAACTTTGCTGATCGCCGCAGACTCCTTTGCTATTCGAGCAGTTCCACAAGAAAAAGAAGGTGCTCAATATGTAAAGCTCTTTTTCATGTATTCTGGTGATAAAGCTGATCTAATTAATACTGAAATGCGCCCCGAAGCACATAGACAGTATTCTCAAGTCACCGTCAACCGATAGCTATAATAGCCCCTAATTAGGCTTGATCCTGCACAACAAATACTTCTGCAAGTTTTCTAAGTTCTGTTTTCAGCATACTGCCTTCCTTAAGCAACAGCATTTTTTCTTTCTGTAATTGATCAAGGTATTGAGACACATCATGATATTTCCCTTTAAGCTCCCCTATCATGCTATCTTTTAAATTAAGTTGCTCTTGGAACTCCATAATCCTAGCCTTTTGCTCATACCATTCACGTTTAAATGTTTCTTTTTCAGCATCTTGAACATTTTTAAGCTGTACTTCCAAAAACTGAATCTGTTTATTCTTGTCATTTAATCTTTGTTCCTGTTCCGAAACTTTGGCCATTAACCCTGCTGCTTCTCTCTTTACATTCGCAAGCTCAGAGCACAATGACTCGTTATCTTTTAATACTACTGCGAGCTTTTCTTCTAATACTTTCAGTGCTTCACTTAGAGAATCTTTTTCTGTTTGCACCAAAGCAAGGTTCTGAAGGATTTCTTCAATTTGTCCTTCATTACATTGTGCTTCTAGCACCACACGATGATTGGCTTCGGCTTGGATGCGTTCATATAAACCTTTCACTAAAGAATAAAGCTCTGGTGGTAATCCTGATGCATCGTTTGATACTTCTTGCTTATTCCGCCATTGCTTTAGGTAGGGACCTATCGTACTGCGACTGCCAGTGCCTAACACTTCACGCACTGCATCAACTGTTGGATTTGCACCCCGTCCCTGGAGTCCAAAAGCAACATTGGCAACATCTAAATAACTAACGCCCATTCTACCCATTTCCCTATCCTCCAAATTTCATTACGTAATACGTTATATGTATTATAACGTTATATTACAAAAATGCAAATTAATAATATCAACCTAAGCTTAAACATAGGCAACAACATAAAAGGCATCTTAGAAATAAAATTTTTCAATGAGACATAATCCTCACCTATTAACATATAGGTCAATATTATTGTTAGTTATATAGTATATTAGACATCAATATATTTATTGACCATGCTTCTAGAAAACCAAAAGTAACAGACACAATATAATAAAGCCAAACTCATTAAATAAAAGGCGGGAGCATACAGAAGCCCTGTGGCTTTGGTTAAAAAAGCCGAAATGATGGGCGCTGTCCCCCCAAATATGGCAAGACCTAAATTAAAACTAAAAGCTATACCCGAATATCTATATTGAGCAGGAAAAATATTTAACATGATAGGATAAGCAGGCGCACAGATCCAAGCCGCCACTGCCCCTAAAAAAATGATTGCCATGGTATTCAAACTTGCATTATGAAATGTCATCATCATAAAAATAGGCATTATAAAGAAAATACTGCAAACACAGGCGTTTACCATTGAACGATGATGCTTTATTTTGTCAGACCACAGCCCAAACAAGGGTAAGAAAAAAATAAAACAAGCGAGTCCTAATGCAGAATAAGTTAAAGACCGAAAAGTATCAAGACCCAATATTTTGTTAAAAAACACATTAATATACGCCAGCATCATATAGGCAAAAGCACCTACCAATCCACCCAAGCAAAGAGACAATAGCATTTGTCTTTTATTGTTCGATATTGCCTCTATCATAGGCAATCTTACCATTGCTTTTTCTCTTAAAATCTTTTCAAAAACAGGTGTTTCGAACGTTTTTATTCTTAAATAAAATCCAACAATACCAAGCAATCCTCCGAGAATAAAGGCAAGCCGCCAGCCTTGTACGTTTGACGTAAAATGACTGATCATTATACCAATTAATGTTGCCAAAAAAGCGCCAATGAAATTAGACGCAGAAATAATCCCTCCTAAATAGCCAGCTTTAAATGTTTGATTATGTTCTAAAATGAAAATAGCAGAACCCGCACCTTCTCCACCGATGCTTAATCCCTGAATGAGTCTTAATAAGACCAAAAAAAACGTTGCTAAAATACCGAAGCTTTCATATCCTGGCAATAATCCAATCATCAAAGTCGGAATGGCCATGCAAAAAATTGAAAGCGTTAATGCTTTTTTGCGCCCTACTTTATCGCCAATGTGTCCAAAAACAATGGCCCCTATCGGGCGCATAACAAAACCAACCGCAAAAACAGCAAAACTAAAAAAAATTTCTGAAAAATCGTCATCTTGTGGAAAAAATTGCTTAGCAATCTCTGAAGAAAAAACAGCAAAAATCGTAAAATCATAATACTCAAGCGCATTGCCAATTAAAGACGGTAAGATAAAAGATCTACGCCTTATATCTAATGAAGCTTTTACAAATAAGTTAGCCGTCATAAATTAGCTCCTCTTGGTTAGTCTTAAGTAAACAATTTCTAAAGACAAGCCAAAGACAGCGCATCAACTAACATACGTTACTTGACTTTCAATAGCATTAATAAAAATACCCGCACACTATGCAACGAAACCATAATATGGTATGTTATGCAATGCGATTAGCGCAATAATTGTGATGGTAGATAACCAAACATTGGGGAGTATTATGAACAAAGATCAAGTTTTAGCCCTTATACAATTTTGTACACCATTCGGACAAAGCGGAATTCCTCTAGATGCTGTACGTGTCACCAATCATCATACTCTCGCAAAAATGCACACCATTTATAGCGAAGCAACACTTAAAAATGAAGGTCTACCACAACCAGGTGCTAGTTTAGGCCCAAGAGGTACCGGAGCTAATATGCCTTTTGCTGAATTGCATCTACAAAAAGCTAATCAAGATGTATTGTTAGCAATGATAGCTTGCCGAAATGCTATTCTTCGAAACCCTGGTTGGTTTGTGAATGTTGAAATAGGTTCAACACCTAGCATTGCTCCAGAAATTCAAACAGTGATGGATTTTTTTGCAAATATTCCTCTTGCCGCAATTCGAGAAGGAACAAAAA
>CAZCHZ010000059.1:0-7612 GCA_964498615.1 uncultured Legionellaceae bacterium
AAAGAAAGCAAGTACCACTTCAATAAATTTAATGATCACGATCAAATGCGATTTTTCATATTTATCTGCGAGTTGTCCTGCAAATGCAGAGAAGAGAAAAAAAGGTAAGATAAATAAAGCCGCCACGAGATTTGTTAAAGTATCGGGCTTGACGGATGGCATGGGGTTTTGAAACGCGATTAATAAAATAAGCGCATTTTTGTATACATTGTCATTAAAGGCGCCAAGAAATTGTGTGGTGAATATGGGTAGGAAGCGTCTCGTGCCAAATAATTCAAATTCGTATCGAGAAGCCATAATCTTCCATCTTTCCTTGAATAGGTAGGTCCTGGTTACAGAGTAGCATATTAATTTAGTATCTGCATGGGGTGGGTCGGATCCTCAAGTACAAATATTAAGTTTTGTCATGCCAGCGCAGGCTGGCATCCAGATGCATGAGACATTTTTGAGCTGAAAATGAGCTGATTATGAGCCGAATAAATATTTTCAAATTTTAGAAAAACCCCTTGACACAAAAAAATCTCGGCTGTACTATCCAGTCACTGCCAATAGTAATGCATTCATTGGCGGAAAATAACGAGAAAAATCGGTATTTTGTGTATATGCATTGTACGGAAAAATTGTTGCTTGTAGAAGCAACAATGGTCAGGAAGTAATAAGGAGTGTAGTATGCCTAATGACTTTACAAAGCGCGACAGTGCCAGTGACAACCCCATTCGTTCCGCAGTTGTCGTACATAAAGCTAAATTACCTAACGGTAGCCTTCTCAATTTATCTGAACATGAAATGCCCAGAGATGGCGAATGTGGCTATCATACAATTCGTATTCCAAGACTGAAAACAACAGAGCAATTATTAACAAATGCGTATAATGCGGACATTAGAGCTATAGGTGCACCAGAAATTGAATTAGCCTTGTTCGAGCGCAGGTTACCAGATTTTTTTAAAACGGATGCAACCTGTCAGCAATTAGAACGATGTTATCAGGAATATATGCAAGAACAAGTACATTTTGACGATGTGCTCGCTAACTTTAAACGTAGAGAAGACCATTCTGATATTGAAGAATACCTACCTTTGTCAGCAGAAGCCCTTTTGCCTCGTTTACCTGCAGCACAACAGCGGAGTTTGCAACAAGCCATGCAAGCACTAGCCTCAAAAAAGAAAGCCATTTCCGAGTTGTGTCACAACCGCATTATTTACGAAGCCTATGTCAATCATTATATTGCGAAAACTGGTAATTATATGGTCGTCAACCGTGCGGATGCCAAGCAAACCTCGTTCTTAGATGCATTGGCACGCATTAATCATTTTAATGTCCGGGTATGGTCTAAAACGCAACCAGTAGATGAGCTCGGAGTCATTCATCAATACGAACCCTTTCCGGGCCAACCATTTATAGACATGCTATTTGTCGACGGAAACCATTTTAATCTTTTAGTTGCCGCACCGGCTCCCCAGCCCAACGCTGTTGTTGTTTCAGCGCATGCGTCAACTAAATCATCGGTTGCATCACTTGCTCAAAAATCTCATCCGGTTGTAAATCAAGCCTTACATCCTGCTAAAAAACCTGTTGTTACATATGCCCCAGAAGTTCCATTATCAAAACCATTGGCTTTGTTTTATCAAGCCATAGAGTATGTTTCTAAAGAACAAACAAATATCAATCCTATCCCTCAACCACCAGCAGTGCCGGGTAGTGAATATCAATTATTTTGCAATTATATTCACCAATTGAGAGAGCTCAAAACACATTACATGGAATTAAGTAAAGCGCCTGTATTGCATGTTTTGCCTATAGAAATGCTACAAGCTTCCATAGAACAATTACCCTCCCTATATCAAGAATATGAATCGACACTCAAAGCAAAAGATTCGTTGATTTATGCTAACTGTCGAAATGCTTTGCAGCAAGAATATGCACAGTTAAGGCGGCATGTGAAATCAAAAACATTGTCATTTCAACAGTGTGTCATTCGTGGGATCGAAAAATTAAATAAAATTTCGCGCAGAAATGCACCAGACGATGGTTTGCCTTCCTTGATGTTCGAGCTCCTAAGCTTGCGCGCAGGCCTTAACCGAGGCATGCTTTTTGCAAGCGAAGCAGTTGTTGCCATCATGATTTTTGAGGATAAGATAAAAGAAGCTTGTGTCTTATATGATGGCGAAAAAAACGGAGCTTCCGTATTGCAATGTTTTGATGTTTTTTTAAATAATAAAATGTTGATGCAAGCGTTTTCCGAGCGGCATATTGTCCCTCTTCATGAAGAATATGTATCAAAAACATTGTCTTCATTGTCAGATCCCTTAGATTTATTTTATCAAGCCTTGCAAAATGTCAGTAAAGAACTCAGGTCTGTCTCTCCAATCGTGCCAGAGATGCCTCGGGCTCAGAATTTTGAAGCATTTAGAACCTATGGTGTATATCTGAAAGCTTTGCGTTCCCTCAAAACAGAATACATAGCATTCACTAGAACACCAGGGTTAACAGTATTGCCACAAAGTTGTCTGGGCGCAACTTCTGAGCAAATCAAAATAACTTTTACGAAAACACTAGAGTTGCTCCAGCAAGACCTTGCACCATTCAAACGTGCAGATCGAAATGCAATTTTTATAAAAATTAGAGAACTTAAGGATGAGTATGCGCAATTAATACGAAGTGTAACTATAAAAGAACGGTCATTTGAGCAATTTATTATTCAAGCCATCCATCGATTGAGTTCTGTTACTCGCAGGAAGAGCGCATTAGATCATGCACCCTCTCTCCTTCTCGAAAGTTTAAGTTTACGTGCGGATGTCAATCAAGCTGCGTTAAATTGTTCAACTTGTGAATTGGATCAGATAGGCTTACAGAGTTTCATGCAAAGACGGATTGCAGCAAACAAGGCTTTAAGTGATTTTGAAACCAAGCTAGCAGAAGCCATGATCTCGTTAAATCCTGAAAGAACACCGATCATAATGCAAAATCTGGATGTTTTCTTGAATGATGTTTCGTTGATGCAAGCTTTGCAAAATAACAACTTCAGTACAATGCCTCTGCAAAAACCCTCAACCCAGCTTGCAGACAATAAAAATAACTTTCCAACCATCATTATTAATGTTAGAAATTCAGCGGAGGGTTGTCATGTAAAACTTAAAAGCAGATCCCCTGAAGGCGACGGCAAATCGCTTTACGATAAAATCTTAAGTCCTGCAAAAATGTCAAGTGAACAAACCCTATTATCTTGCTTTGAAGACTTCTCGATGACAATTAGTATTGGCCGAAATGGCGTTACCGTTAGCGAATTACCTGCCGATCACAATATTGTATTTAAGCTTGATAGAGATCTCTATTTTGCAAACGATCTGCATTTTAATGGCCGTGTTAAAATCCAAAACGCAAAGCTTGTGGTGAATAGAAACAGGCATCAATTTGAATCGGGTTTTATTTGCAAAGCCGATAAATTGATTAATTCAGGTGTCATTGGAGCAAATGCTAGCATTACTTGTCGCTTAAAAGAAGGCTTGACTTTGCAAGGAGGGACGCTTATCTCAATTGCCGGTAATGTTTCCGTGATCTCTCCTGCAGCCCAAGTAAAGGCTTTGGATGGTAGCTATATTGCAGCACCAGAAGGTGAAGTGCTGGTAGAAGCTTGGGATATTATAAAAGATGACAGCAGTGTCATTCAGGGCCTAAATGCGACAAGGCTTATTGCCTTGTATAAAAATCGACAAGAAGCGCCCCTGGTTGGATCTGAAGTCCATATTGAAGGTCGTAGGTTAGAATTAAGCGGTGCTGCAGTCACAAAAAGTTTATCACTAACACAAACTGCAGGGCAATTCGCATTAAACAAAACCTATAAAACAAATACCGGCGATCTCTCTTTCTCAGCGCCCGTTATGCAACGTCTTAAACATCATGAGGACAGTTATATTGGGTCCAGAAAAGGGAACGTTTATTTTGATGCAACCTCTGCTAGTTTTTTTGCCCCGATTTTTGCAGGCCAAAACATTGAAATAACCGTAGATGAGCCCTTCAAAAATACCCAAGATGTCCTTGTGGCTCAGGGTAAAATAAAAATAAATTTGTGCCAAGGGGGCATCATAAGCGATCCCATACATAATGCAGGCGGCATTGCAATTAATGTCCTGCCTGGAGCAACCAAGCCCTTGGAGATTCAAGCAGAGCTCCATGCAGGTTTACTCGAAAAAGATGCACAAGGTAATCAAGTAGTAGCATTGGCATCTGATCTCGAGATCATGGCACCTACCCAACAAGTATTAGTTGGTCGTGAAGGTAATTATGTTAATGCGCAGGCCACAGGCCAGATGCGTGTTCAAGTGCATGCTTTTGATTTAATTTTTGGCAAAATGTGGGGAATATCAGGTCTCCTTATTGATGCTAAAAATGAATGGTTAGCAGGTAGGATCCCAGGTCCTAATCAATTATCCTCAGGTTTAGGATCTTGTGGTGACATTCTTCTTAGTTCCAGAACAAAAGCCTTAGTGATGCAGGGTTTAAGTCTTATTACACAGAAAAGTGCTCAGTTTGTTTCGCCAACACTTGTGGATAATATTTCTAGCGATCTCACAATCATAAAAGATGCTACTTTTAATACCCCTCTCAACCAGCATCGGTTATTAATCGAGAAAAAAGCCAATGGACATAGAGCGCCACACGGCTATAATGGCGCGCATGATGCTTATAAAACGATTGGTCCAAGTGAAAGCGCTTTAAGCAAACCCGCCAAGATGACAGTCGGTGGTTGCTTTACTGCCAACGGTGACACAGAAGTTTTTGGAAGTCAGGTTACGATGGATAGTTATCAGGGTAAAACGCCTAAGGTGGTGACTTTTATTCCTTTCTGTTCCTGGAGTGAATCTTCTCTTTGTGGTCATCCCAATGCACGGCATGCGGGATGGCAACATAACCCAATGCGGACGTATGCTGGCACACCTTGTGCAGCTCGGTTTGATGTAGGAAAACCTTTACAAACCATAGGCGATGTTTTGGATATCTCAGGACTTGTCTCCGCACAAAGAATTGAATTTCGGGGTATTCAAGATGGCATAGTGGGCATTCAGTCTAGCTGGAATGTCCGGCTTCCCGCGATGAAACCCTTTAAGCCTTTCTGCTCCCTCATGGACTATGTATCATCCAGTCCTTTCTTTGAAATCACCGCTAATACCCCAGAGTTCAAAAACACTGTTTTTCGCTCTGTTCTTCCTTTCACCTATGAAGGCCCCTCGGGACCGATGTTGGTGCTAGAAGATGGCAGCCTCAGGCCGAATATTCACAACTATCGATGTTTGCCCACAGTCTTACAAGAAGCGCAAGCCGTCTTATCAAAATTAATGGAAGACTTGGGCAGAAAACATTTAGAAAGGCTTAAGCTCCCTACCGAGCCTATTCCCTTGCTCATGGCTTTAAGAAAGAACGCTGAAGTGTTTCGCTATGCCCTGCTTGAGAGTAATCAGCCTTCTGGCCATCATCCTATGGTGGTTTATCTAGAAAGGCCTTTGCAGACCGAAGCTGGCGAACAAGAAACCGTGTTAGTCCCACATCTTTATACGCCACCTTCCATGGATAATCCAAAAGCGAGAGACTGGGCTGCGGGTTTATTTTCTTTAGACGGTCTTCTTCTAGAAGGCGCTGATTTAGAAAGTGCTAGGATGCTTGTAAGTGGACATTTATACACCGAAGGTCAGGGTAAAATTAGTCATTTTAATCATGTTGCGCTTAATAGAAGAACTGTGGCAGAAACACAATTACTTATCCATAAGCCACCCAAAAAACCTGCGGAAACAGAAACGATTACAGTTTATAAACCTGATGCAGGCGGTACTTTGACAGCTTCTGGTCTAGAGCTTGATTCTATTGTCTGTTTGGAAATGCAAAATTTTACGTTTTTTATGGGTCAAGGCGGTATTAAAACCCACGATGTCAGGGCAATCATAGAGCCTCCTGTCATAGAGCAAATCTTTCATGAAAGTCATCAGAAGAAAGTAACAATCTATGAAGTGGAAAACCGAGTGCATTACAGTCATATTTATTCTGAAGGACCCGTAGAGCTTTACTCAGACATCGGACATTACGATACTCTACAAGTCCATGCACGCAATTCTAAAATTCATGCAGTAAATTTTACTTGGCATGAAGCTTTAAGAAAATTAGAAGCTGACAAACGCCTGCGCGAAGCTGAAGCGCATGAGGCCAGAAGAACAGCCAAACGTAAGAAAACACAAGGAACGATTCGTGCAGTCGTCAGTATTGCTGCAGGCGCTGCCTGTGCGGCATATTTTGGACCCATGTTATTAAGCAGTATTGGTGGCTCTCTGACTTCTGCTATTACCACAGTGACGCCGCTTTCTCAGGGCGTTGCATCTACTATCGTGACGGGGGGTATCAAGGGCGCCATTATGGGAGGTGTGTCGAAAGGCATTTCAAGCGGTAAGGGCAGAGATATCTTGAAAGGCGCAGCAGAAGGCGCATTTTTTGGTGCTCTGTGTGGGGGAGCGAATGCTGAACTTTCTAGCAGTTCTGAATATTTAAAAAACTCTAAAATATTTAGAGATGTTGTTGTTTCTTTAGGTGCAGCCAGTGCTTCAGCAGCTTTGCATCATCAACCTCTAGGAAAATCCGCTGGTGTTGCAATTGTAGCAAGTCTTACGGGTAGTGCAACAGGGAAAGCCATGGAATCAGTAGACTCCAAAATATTTAGTGAAACTGTTATCCAATATACGCAAGCCGCTGTCAAAGGCGGTGTAGGTGCGGTCGCAGGTGGTGCCGACTTAGAACTAGCATTAGCTGCATCTATGATGGGTGGCATTGAGCATGCTGCGCATGATCTAGGAGAATCAGCGGGAGATCATCTATATGAACGTCATGTTCAAACAACAGAAACTCACCAGACTCATCAGGACGCAGCTCCACTTCTTGCGGGTTATCAAAGACACAGAGGAAATCAATCCAGACTCTCTGACTTCCAAGAAAGAGCCATCAGACAAATACAAGCTAAGGCCGCAGCGCATGATAGCAAAATATCCGATGAAGATGCGCAAATGCAGTTGGCGCAAAGAGCCTCTGGTAAACAAAGACCACGTCATGAGCAAGTTTTTGATGGCTTAATGACTGTATGTAATAACTATCATCAATCTAAACCAAGCGGAACAACACTCGCAGCGGCTAAACCTGGTAAAAAAGAAAGACCAAGTCGATTATGGGGTATGGTTGGATTTAATGATGCGGTAGCTGATGAGGCTATGGATTTTACAACAGGAAAACCAACTGCCGCAGTTACTAGTTATTTACCTGATGCACCCTATGTGGCAAAATCTAGAGGTGGCTCAGAGCTAGGTAAGAGCTTAGAGCCAAGTAAGTCCCAACAAGCAAATAAAAGCACAAACACTTCTAGATGGGAGATTGTGGAGGCATCGGATTATCGATGGGGTGGAGCCCCACTTCCGTGTAAACCGCCTTCTCCTGAAGAATTGGCTTATCGCAGACGGATGGCGGGAGAAGCCTTAGCTAGAGGTGCCATAGGATTAACAGACATTCTCCATGATTTAGGGGATATTTTAGGCTCCGATCCTCAGTGCGTTCCGAGATACTATGAGGGGCAACTGATGTCTA
>CAZCHZ010000060.1:0-7568 GCA_964498615.1 uncultured Legionellaceae bacterium
TATTGTCGATTTTTCGGCAATTCTAATTTTATTATATAAGATGCGTTGTTTTCTTGTAAGTGCATCCGGTTTTGTTTCTTGACGCTCTTAGAATATCTTAATCATTTCGTCTATCATTTTTGGATTTTTACAACATTTGGTCTGCCATAAACCGTAAAGAACTTTTGCGATGTCAAATTGCTTGTTGCCAGGTTCAGGGATGGGATGAGGATGTAATATAAATTTAATATAATAGGTTGTAGGATCTTTGCTCGCACGCATATCAGACATTTGTATTTTATCACTTTGTGTTTGACTATCTGCAAATACCAGGTTGGGATCAAGGGCTCTGGGCAGGCAAACCGTGCCAATTGTCCTATCAGTGGTTACAAAAGAAAATGCCAAAATAAGTTCTTCGAGGGTACTTTTCTTTGCTAAAAGAGTCGCAACAGCAATATTGTTGCGTTTACAGGCCATGAGCAAATCTGACTCTATACTGGTCATTTCACTTAATAAAGTAGCCATTGATTCAGTTGCTGGTTTATAGGTAGTCAATTTTTGATAATAATCATCATATTGTTTACCCGCTATTTCTACTTCTTTAGGAGGCAATATTTTTTTAAGTTTTGGTAAGGCATGCGAGGCATCAGAAGCCACTGCGCCTGAAGTATTCAGTTTAGCGCCTCGGTCTAACAATTGCTGGGTATAAGCGGGATCAGGATTGTCAGTCAGTATCCTTAAAAGAGAAATAGAACGCCTCTGGTAACTTGCAGCTACGCCATTTGGGTTATACCCTTGTTCTAATAACAAAGCAAACACTTTGTACTTTTGTGTTGCACTGGCTGCATACAGAGGTGAGCTACCGGGTATCAAACCACGCGGACCAGAAGTGTACATGTCAGAGATTGTATAGAGATCTGCTACTAAAATAAAATTTCGATAGGACGATGATTTTCTAAAGAGAAAATGAAAGACTTCCAATCGTTGTTCTTGTGCATCATCGTTTAGAAAGACTGTGCATTCGATCCAAAGAACAAAATCATCGAAAATAATTTTATCTTGTATGATTTTGAAAAATTTTTTAAATTCTTTTATTTTTAAGTGCATGATACACGATCCAAGTATGGCAAACGGATTGATATTGTTAATGGATGTTTCTATACTTTCGATCTTTTCTTTTTTGCTAAGGTGGGTATCTGAGTTTTGATGGAAAAACCACCATTCGAAAATATCTTCTTTTAATGTCATCGATTTTTGATACGCTTCAAAGTTAGCAATGGGGTTGTCTTTTTGATTCATTAAATCATTTATTGTTTTATGGGTTTCTAGAATATGTTGATATAAAGCTTCACTTGGGTTTGTTACAAACGCGGATGTGACTGCAGGGATTTCTTCAGTCGCCGAAGAGGCGGGGCTGGCAGGCGTTTCTTCTACTTCCGCGTTTTGTATGGAAGCGCTGCTTTTATTCAAAGTTTTTTGCAATTTGGTTAAAGCTGCAATTTTATTTTCGATGAACTTCTTTCGTGGATCTTTTTCAAAATCATTGTAAGCGGCTATTTTATCCAATGCCCTGAGACATTTATCAGCTGTATTAAGATGCGTTTGGATTGTTTTGAGTGTATTCGGGTTTTTCGAATCTTGTCTGGCTAAAGTGCTTTCGGCGCTGGTATAATGATTTTGCGCTTTATTAAAACGCATTGCTTTTTCACGAAGTAAAGATCCTGCTAAACCAATTGCATCTTGTTCATGGTGTCTAATGAGGGCTGCCTCTGTGGCATTTGGAAGACGTGGTTTGTGGTTGCGGGTTTCTTCTGCATCGCAGATTTCTTGTGATTCAAATTGGCTTTTGGTTTCCGTAGTATCGGGACTTATTGCAAATGGAGGTTTGGGTTCTTTAATTAATGTATTAAAATATTGTCCTTGGGTGTTTAGATAAATATGCACAGAGATCCTTTCGTCAGTATCCCTGTGTTTATAAACTTCTGTGCAGTGTAAATATGAGCAAGAAAAAGTGGTATCGGAAGATTTAGGATTGAAATATTGAGGGACAGTTAAATGACGATCAATACAAATGTAATCTCTTGGAATGTAGTTTGGTGTTTGACGATGGAGTGGCAAGGCGATGCGATGATATTGTAGTGGTTTTTTTGCAGAAGATTGTGCAAATGTTCTGGTCAAAAGGCGTCCTTCCTGCAGAAGGGCATGACCATCTCCAAGTTCAGAAATCAAATGAAATAAGCTACTTTCCCTGGTAGGATTATTCGCAATATGATTATTATTTTTTTTACTTGAAATAACCGCTGCCATTATCGAAACGCTCTCCCCATCATTCTATATTGATTGTGTATATTGATTGTGTATCTTTGCTGAAATTTAATCCCTATTATTCCACAATGAGGCTTAAAAAGCAATAACCCTAGCTATAGCAAGGCTGTTAACTTGAAAAGGGTGCTATTACACGATGCATGAAGTTTACGTTTTTGCTTGATATAAAACAGCGGTAGATTGAATTAGGATATAATAGGCTTCATGGAAGAATATGACATTGTCATTATTGGCGGAGGCTTAGTTGGTTTAACGGCTGCCTTGCTTGCGGCCAAACAAAATTTTAAGGTTGCGCTCTTAAGTATTGATAAGCCTGTCCTCACATGGCCGGCATCCACCATCGATATTCGTTGCAGCGCTATCAATGGGGCTTCAAAAAAAATAATGCAATCTCTTGATGTATGGGAAGCAATCTGCACACAAGGTGTCAGTCCATATCAAAAAATGCATGTTTGGGATGCATCTGGTTTTGGTGAAATTACCTTTGATGCCAATGATGTTGCAAAACCAGAATTAGGGCATATTATCGAAAATCGTGTGATGTTAAAAGCCCTATGGGAAAAAGCTTTAGATACTGCAAATGTAAAATTAATTGTCCCTGGACAACCTGTTTCTTATTCTCTTAAAGATACACATTGTGAATTGACATTAGAATCCGCTTCAGAACATAAAACCATTTCTGCAACAGTCATTCTGGGTGCAGATGGTGCGCATTCTTGGTTGCGTGACAACGCAAAAATAGATACGCAAGGTTGGTCTTATCAGCAAAGTGCTATCGTTGCAGTGCTTGAAACTGAAGTTCCACACCAAAAAACTGCTTGGCAGCGGTTTTTGCCAGAGGGGCCTTTGGCATTTTTGCCTTTGGCCAATCCGAATTTATGTTCTATTGTTTGGACGGCAAGTCCAGAAAGTAACGCAAAGCGGTTGCAATTAGAAGAACAAGCATTTTGTGAAGAAGCAGGCCAGCATTTTGATTATCGTTTAGGAAAAATAATTTCGGTGAATGAAAGACGCAGTTTTCCTTTAGAGATGCAGCATGCAAAACAATATGTTAAAGAACGTATTGCATTATTGGGAGATGCCATGCACGTGATCCACCCTTTAGCGGGTTTGGGGGTTAATTTAGGTTTTCAGGATGCATTATCTCTTATTGAGATATTATCCCTAGCCAAAGAAAAGAACGAAGATCTAGGTGCTTATCAAGTCTTAAGACGCTATGAACGCGCCAGAAAAGGTCCTGTCATTTCTATGATAGCATTAATGGAAGGGTTTAAGCGATTATTTGCTAGCCAATCTTCTATCATGATTGGTTTAAGAAGTCTTGGATTAAATGCCACAGATAGTTTGCCTTATGTAAAACAAAAAATTATGAATGTGATGGGGGACTAATCGCTTTCTCTTTTCCCCCACCAAATCGAATATTGGGTATATTGAAATAATAAGCGATCATACGTGTGATAAATGCACCAATAATCGTGACAATCACTGTATAATGAATCAATTCTGGTTGAATATTATTGGTGGTTAACAACAATACCATCGAAAGCACAAATCCCCAGAATATGGCAATTTCACCATAAATTCCGCCTTCTAATACGGTAATATAATGTGATTTGCTTAGCATGTCTCGCAGAATACCACCGCCTGCACCTGTTAAGAAAGCGAAGAAAGGACCCCATAGCCAAAGGGGATCTACTTTTGCAACCAAGGAAACAATGACACCGCTCACTGTAAATGCAGCCAATCCCAAAGCATCAAATATAGTTAATAATTGTCCGGCTAAATTTGGATCTAACTTCAATACTGTGGCTTCGAAGCTTTTTGGAAATTTTTTCATTAAATAGGCATTTAATTTTACTGAAAAAAACCCGGCCAAGACAGTTCCGATAATCAACAACAAATATAAGGGTGATAATAATGCGCCGACAGGGTTTCGACCAATAATAACGTCTCGCATAAGGCCTCCACCCATGGATGGCAATAATGCAAAAATAAAAGCACCGAAAAGCGTTGCATTGTCTCGATAAGCAATCAAAAGCCCTGAAATAGCAAAGGCGATAGTACCAATAATTTCAACAATCCTAAACCAATCTGCATCCGCAGTTTGTAATAATAAAATGGGGTATAAGTACCAGGACACAATTTTATCATATTCTGTAGAGTCTTTAAATTTGGTAATCGCTTTATTAATTTCATCAACTCTGGCTTTGCTCACAGTTTTCTTGCTGAAAATCAGATGAACGGGTGTTCTAATGCCTAATCGATATTCGGTGACTAACCCCCCCTGATGCGCTCGCCAAATCACTGTGGCACCCACGATGCGATCGGCAATAAAACCATCAATGTCACCTCTTAATAGATTTTTGAGACTATCGCTATCGCTTTCAACTGTGACAAGCAGTTCTGCATTTGCTGGGTCCTGAATATATTTATTAATGTCAGGATCAGCATAAACATAGCCGCTGACAATACCGAGTCGTAATTTGTTTTCTTTAATGTAATCGAGTAAATCTGGAATATTTATGAAATGGTATTTGTCTATTTTTTTTCTTAAAACAAAAAGCGAATTTTCTTCAAAACGATAAGGTTCTGAATAATAAGCAAACGCTGCACGTTCTTCTGTGTATGTGGCTCCTGCGGCAATATCTTGTGTGCCATTTTTAATCGCTAAGATTTGTTGATCCCAAGCCGTGTTGGTGAATGTAATAATTTCATTGGTTTCATTTGCGATGGCACGTTGAAGTTCAATATCTAATCCCGTTAGGATTTGGATTTCTCCTTCCGTCTTCATGTATTCATAGGGGTCGAGGGAATACCAAGCGCCGCGCAAAGTGTTTTTTTCAGTTGCAATAAATGTGGATAAGGGCTTAACGTCTGCACTGTTGGAGACAGTTGCGCACATCATGAACATCATGATGACCAAAACGCGTATGTACCCCATGTTCATTTTTTGCATTTTAAGTTACCTGAAGTGAGGGTTGGGTACATTAAAATAATATACCAACATTCTTGTTAAGAAGGCTCCTATCACCGTAATCATGACGAGCAAAAACATGGCTTCCGGGTGTATATTTTCTGGTGTATAAAAAGTCAATGCCAATGATAGAAAGAACCCCCAGATAATGGTGATTTCTCGGTAGATATCTCGGCCAAGCTCTGCAATTACCTGGCTCTTACTTAAGAGATCTCGCGCAATGGTTCCGCCTGCCGTGGTGACAAATGAGAAAAAAGGCCCCCATAGCCATAAGGGTTGCACTTTTGCCAATAATGAAATAACAACACCGAGTACTGTAAATGAAGCAAGACCCAAAGCTTCTGTCGATGTTAAAATCCAATTCATATGTGTTGGATTGATGTATATAGGGTGTTTTAATGATTTGTTTATCTGCAAGGCGAAATGTCCAAGTAACACAGTTACAATGACTGTGCCAAGATAGAGAGGCGATTGCAAAGCCCCCACAGGATTGCGATGAAAGATAATATCACGAAATAAGCCTCCCGCAATTGAAGGGAGAAATGCTAAAATAAATGCACCTAAAAGTGTATATTTGTCTCGATAAGCAATGATTAATCCTGAGAGCGCAAAGGCCACAATACCAGAGGTTTCAATCAATTTAAACCATATGCTATCTATCGTTTGCAGCAACAAAATCGGGTAGATATACCAAGAAACAATAGATTGATATTCTCCATTTCGATGAACTTCTTCTATTGCGCGATTAAAAGCAGCCACTGTTTCGGGGAGCACAGTTTTCTTACTCAGCATGAAGTAAATGGGTGTTTTAATGTTGATCTCAAGTTGGGCGACGTCAGGGCCGTTTTCGCTGTGCCAAATAACTGTTGCGCCCGCAATGCGATCTGCAACAAATATGTCAATTTCATGATTGATGAGTTTTCTTAAATTTTCAAGATCATTTGGTGCTGCAGATATTTGAGGTGCATTCGCAGGATCGGCAAGAAATTGATTGATAAGGGGATCGGTATACACAAAACCCGACATCACCCCCAAGCGTAGATGTCTTGTTTTTAATAAATTCACCAAATTTTCTGATTGTGTTCCAACGCTTGCGAATTCTTTTGCATCTTCACGCCGAATAAAAAAAACATCTTCTTCGATTCGATAGGGGATAGAGAAGTAGGCATACTGGGCCCTACCTTCATCAAAAGCTGCACCCGGGACAATATCCAATGTTCCTGCCTCTAATGCATATAATGAGTCTTGCCATTGAATTTCTTTAAATGTGAGATTTTTTTCCGCAAGCTTAGCAACCGCTCCTGTTAATTGCACATCTAACCCAGTCAAGCTATTCTCATTGTTTTCCTCAGCGAGATATTCATAGGGGTGCCAGGGGTACCATCCTACTGAGAGTGCTTGGGTGTCGCTAGAGGTATGGATAGTAATAGCCAAGGCCGTGGTGTTGCCAAATACGCAGAGAAGTAATGTAATGAGCAAATGTCGTGCTTTCATGTATCTTAAGTATAGGATCTGGGTGAGGGTTTAGAACAAGTGAAAAAAATTCCAAATGAATTACAGTACACTCAAACGCATGAGTGGGTAAGGGTAGAAGAGAACGGTAAAGTGACAGTGGGTATCACTGATCATGCTCAGTCTCAGTTGGGCGACTTAAGTTTTGTCGAGCTTCCCAGTCCGGGAGCTTTAGTACATGCTGCGGATGAGGTCTGTGTCTTGGAATCTGTGAAAGCGACCTCAGAAGTGTATAGTCCTTTATCAGGTGTCATTGTTGAAGTGAATGAAGATCTTGCAGAGGCACCTTTGCTTGTGAATAAAGATCCCTATGGAGATGGGTGGTTGTTTGTCATAGAACCCAGAGATCCAGAAGAATTTTCTGAACTATTAGATCCCGATACGTATGAAGAATATCTTGAAACCGATGAAGACTAGGACATCATTCCCGCGGACGTAGGACGTCATTCCCGCGAACGCGGGAATCCATTGTTTTTAAAGTTTTTTCTGGATCCCCGCTTTCGCGGGGATGACAAAAGTAGCGCGGGGATGACAAAGAGCACGGGGATAATATCTATATTCGAAGATAGGCTAGGTATTCAACTTGCGGACAGAAGAGGCCTATGACAAAATTATATAATATCTACTATTTATAAAAAGGCGGTGTGAAGAGTGATTGATTCGAATGGTTTTCGACTGAATGTCGGGATTATTCTCGCTAACCATACGGATCAGGTCTTTTGGGCCAAACGTCTGGGGCGAGACGCTTGGCAGTTCCCCCAAGGAGGTATGCATAAAA
>CAZCHZ010000061.1:0-7414 GCA_964498615.1 uncultured Legionellaceae bacterium
ACAGTTATGTATTCACAAGAAGAGATGAATGAAATAATTGCAAGAGAAAAAGACGTACGTGATGGAGGAATGGGATATGCAGACCGGATGGCAAACATCCGAGCGCAAGACCGTGCGAGTGAAAAAGCACGTGTAGATGCCCACAAACGAGCAGAAGCAGCGCGTTGGCACCAACCCAAGGACCATATTGAAAGACTAGCTGCTGCACTAGATAAAGAAGTAGAGGAAGCAGCAGAACAACGAAGAAAAGAATTCGCTCCCTTGTGTGCCGCATTATGGAAAAGAGAAGAAGCCGCAAGACAGGAAGAACAAAGACAGAGAGAAGAAGCGCTGAGAAGATTAGAAGAAACGGGAGAAGTCTATGAAGAGGATGCGGTTCTTACAGCATTAGTGAAAGAAGTTTTTGGTAAAGAAGATAGGCCAAGTACACCTAAAAAAGACGGACCTAGTTTAAGCTAGATAATAGCCATATTAAGCTATTGTTGTTAGCCTCTCCCGCTTGCGGGGGAGGTCGACATCGCAAAGCGATGGCGGGTGGGGGTGAACATTTATATTTTCTGCATTTCCCACAATTTTTTGTACAAACTTTCGCGTGCGATTAAAGCATTATGGCTACCTTCTTCAACAATTTTGCCTTCTTCCAACACAATAATTCTGTCCATATGTTTTAGCGTGGACAATCTGTGTGCAATGGCCAAGACAGTGATATTGGCCTTTTCTAAGAGCGTATTTAAACTGGTTTGAATTAAATTTTCGGTTTCAGTATCTAAGCTTGAGGTTGCTTCATCCAATATTAAAATAGGGGCATTTTTCAAAATGGCGCGTGCGATAGCAATACGTTGACGTTGTCCACCACTTAATTTGATGCCACGTTCGCCCACCAATGTTTGATAGTGTTCGGGTAAAGTCATGATAAAATCATGAATGTTGGCCATTTTGGCTGCTGTTATTACTTCTTTTTCGGACATCTCTGAATTGCCATACAAAATATTATCAAAAATATTGCGATGAAATAATAGAATATCTTGGGGGATCACAGAAATATTTTCCCGAATACTGTCCGCAGAATAATGTGCAATGTTATGATTATCGATTAAAATACGCCCCGCGTTAATCTTAAAATATTTGAGCAATAAAGACACTAACGTAGACTTGCCAGCCCCAGACAAGCCCACCAAGCCCACCTTTTCGCTAGGTTTTATGTTCAGCGATAAACCACTGAAAATAGGTTTGCCTGTCTCGTAAGCAAAAGAAACGTCTTCAAAGACAATGCTGGGGTTTTGCACTTTTATTTTTGCAGTAAGTTGCTTTTCTGCTTTGTCCTGCGGTGTTTTTAAAAGAGCAAAAGCACTTTTGAAATCGCCCATATGTTGCATAAATTCCTGCATTTTGGTAATGGCTTGCCAGAGATCTAGGCTCATTTTAAGTGTCATGCCGATGACGAACACTAAATCGCCTGTTGAGGCTTGATTTGTCATGCGTAAATGGATCATGAAAATAAATAAAGAAATCAGCATAATCCAATAAAGCACACCGGCAGTGGCCTGTGCGATAAAAGTAAATTTATACACTTTAATATTGGCGGGAATAAAATCTTTTTCAATAAGGGTGTTCAGTCGTTTTACTTCTTTTTTGCGGCTAGCAAATGAAAAGATGGTGAGTATATTGGCGATATTATCTGCGATTAACCCAAAAATGCTGTGTCGATGATTAGCTAAGGTATAGGATAATTTATCGATAGTGATTGAAAAATGTCGCATAATCAAGAAAAAAATGATAACCCAGAGCATCATGAAGATACTGATTTTGACATTGACGAGAGATAACATCACAGTCAACACAATCGTATTTGCAATTTTAGGGGTAAAGTCATGATGCATGGCAGCCCAAAAATTATCATAGCCATCGAGAATGCCTTTTATTTGACTTGTAATCGAACCTGCCTGAGTATTTTGAAAGAAGGTATAGGGGTTATGCTGAACATAATCATAGACATCGATTAAAATGGTTTGTCTTACATAGGGTTCGGATTTCCATTCTGCAATATTGGAGGTCCGCCATAACACATCCAATAAAATCTGTGCACTGATAAAGAGCGTGATGGGAAAAAATAAGGACTGATAGGTAACCACATTTGTTCCCGAAAATGCATCCACCACCAGTTTTAAAGCATAGCTATTGGCTACTTCATAAAATGCACTCAAAATGGGGGCAAGCAACATCACCGCATAATGCCATTTATAAGGGCGCATTGCAGACCAAAGAAATGTATAGATGCTGCGATAATCCATCGATAACCTAAGATATTGATAGGGAAAAGAGTTTTATATTAAGCCTTCTGCCTCAGAATATCAAGGTCCATTGTAAAGATGCTCCTCAAAGCCGTATAATGTGCCTAGATATTCGTATCCCTTAGGGGTAAATCACTTGAAAAAACCCAATCAATATGAAGCTATTGCCTGTATACCCATGAGGAATATTGGGCCAATTAAGTTATCTGGCTCAGTTCTTGAGGAAGAGGTACTCGTCCCATTGGCGACCTTTGAAACACCGCTTTGGCCCTCAACCAATCGTGGCGCCACCATATCTCGTCTTGCAGGAGGCATTAAGGTTACCGTCATTGACGATCGGATGACGCGTTCTGTGCTGCTAGAAGCTGAAAATGCTGAAATTGCTTATCATGTGACTGCTGCTTTAAAAGGCTATCAGTCGGAGTTAGCAGAAGTGGTGAGGAATACTAGCCGTTTTGCATGTTTAGAAGAATGGCATACCCAAATAGTTGGGAAACTTATTTTTATCCGTTTTGCGATGACAACGGGGGACGCAGCGGGCCATAATATGACTACCAAAGCTGCAGATGCCTTATTGGGGTGGATCTTAGCGCGTTTTCCGCAATTAAAATATGTGTCAATTTCTGGCAATTTTTGCACAGATAAAAAAGTCAGCGCTGTCAATGGCATTTTGGGCAGAGGAAAATATGCAGTGGCAGAAATATGGATACCCTCTGATGTTTGTGAAAGTAGCTTACGCACAAGCCCTCAAAAAATCGTCGATTTGAATATTAAGAAAAATTTAATTGGTACAATCATTGCAGGTGGGGTAAGAACGGCAAATGCACATTTTGCCAATATGCTCTTAGCTTTTTATTTGGCGACAGGCCAAGATGCAGCAAATATTGTTGAAGGTTCGCAAGGTATTGTGCATGCTGAAGTGAATAATGATAATTTGTATTTTTCGGTCACAATTCCTAATATCATTGTCGGCACAATCGGCAATGGAAAACAACATGATTTTGTGTTAAAAAATTTACAGCAACTGGGTTGTCTTGAAACACGTAAGCCAGGGCTTAATGCCAAACGTTTGGCGGCGATTGCTGCAGCAACAATATTATGCGGCGAATTATCCTTATTGGCAGCACAAACCAATCCAGGAGAACTGATGGAAAGCCATGTCAGATTAGAACGCATGGGAGAAAACGTATAATGGCATTACCTGTCGGTATAGACGCTTTAAGTTTTTATACCTCACATTATTATCTTACGCTAGAAGAATTGGCCAGAGGCCGCGCAGTGGATGCAAACAAATTTCGCGTAGGTTTGGGTCAGGAAAAAATGGCTGTGATCCCGCCGGATGAAGATATTGTCACCATGGCAGCAGATGCTGGACACAGAGTTTTAAAACATTGTGATAAGGCTGATATTGAATTATTATTATTTGCAACCGAAACTGCTGTTGATCAATCAAAGGCTGCAGGGATTTATGTTCATCATCTTTTGAACTTACCTGCACGTTGTCGTGTGATTGAATTAAAACAAGCTTGTTATAGTGCCACCGCTGGCTTGCAGATGGCTTTAAGCATGTTACGTTTTTCGCCTGAAAAGAAAGTATTGTTAATTGCTTCTGATATTGCAAAATATGGCTTGAACACAAACGGCGAATCTTCTCAAGGGGGAGGGGCTGTGGCCATGGTGCTATCCGCAAATCCCAGGGTCTTGGTGGTTGAGCCAGAAAGTGGTTTTTATACGGAAGATGTGATGGATTTTTGGAGACCTAATTATCGAGATGAAGCCTTTGTTGAAGGTAAATATTCTTGCGAATTATATTTAAGATTGGTGCAAAAAACCTGGGAACAATATAGTCAGCGCTCGGGTAGAACATTAAAAGATCATGCACGATTTTGCTACCATGTCCCCGTACCCAAATTGGTGGAAAAAGCACATCAATGTTTACTTAGGTTTAATGACGAGCCAACAATATCGTCGGAAGAACTTAAGCAGGAATTAGAACCTGCTTTAGCCTATGGTCGCATTGTGGGTAATTGCTATACTGCATCTTTATATTTGAGTTTAATTTCATTATTGGAAAATACTAAAGAAGATCTATCCAATAAGCGTGTTGGTTTTTATAGTTATGGTTCGGGTTGTGTGGCGGAATTTTTTAGTGGCCTAATACAACCCGGATATCGTAAAATGTTAGATCTTGATTATCATCAGGCCCTACTGGGTAAACGCGAAGCGCTTTCTTTAGCACAATATGAAGCTTTTTATAATTTCAAACAACCGGTAGATGGTGGGCTTGTAACGGTAGATAATCATCAAAAAGGCTTATACCGCTTGAGTAGGTTTGAGAATCACAAACGTATTTACGAGGCTGTCTGATGACTAAATCTTTAACTGCACGTTCTCCTGGAAAGTTAATTTTGTCTGGGGAGCATGCAGTTGTATATGGCAAACCTGCATTGGCCCTGGCTATCAATCGCTATGCAGAAAGTACTGTGCGTGCGCATTTATTGCCTTTTGTTTTTTTTAATTTTTTAAATTTACGTTATGCAAAGGCCTTTACTTTAAATACCTTATCGGTATTTAGAGAACAATTGCAAAGAGAGTATCAAAAATTCTTAGAAGGAGGCTGTAGTATTCGTGAAGTGCTTAAAAAGCCTTTTGAATTACTGCAATTTACGGTGACGCATCTTTTAGAAACTTGGGGGGTTAGTTTAGGATCGGGCTTGTCATCGGGTTTGTCTGTACAATCAGGTTCCAATATTCCCATGGGTTGTGGCATGGGCTCATCTGCTGCTGCAGTCATGAGCATGGTGTATGCGCTCGCTAAATTTTTTAATTTAGATATCGATCCTATCCGTTTTTTATCCCTAGGTAGAGAAGCTGAAAATTTACAACATGGGCGTTCTAGCGGGCTCGATTTACAGGTCGCTATGATGGGAGGCTGTATCAGGTTTGAGCAAGGAAAAGTGACACAAAAACCGCTGCCAGAAATGCCTTTCACCTTAGTACAAACCGGCGTGCCAAAATCCACCACTGGACAGTGTGTTGAAAGTGTGGCGAAGCATTTTGAGAAGGGTATGTTAGGCGAAGATTTTGCTGCGGTAACTGAAAGTTTTTCCTATGCTTTAGAGAAGAATAATATGCATGGTTTACGTGAGGCAATCCGTGAAAATCATCGATTGTTAGTGAATATTGGCGTGGTGCCAGGTAAAGTACAGGATTTCGTGAAAGAGATAGAATCAAGTCAAGGTGCTGCCAAAATTTGTGGTGCAGGTACTGTGCAGGGCAATGCCGCTGGGGTTGTCTTGGTGGTCTCGGAAAATGAAGAATTAGCATCCATTGTTGAAAAATACGGATATACCTTAGAACATGTTCAAGGAGAAACAAGGGGAACCCATTTTGTCTAATCTCGTTTATCACGCATCAGCAGCAGGCAGTTTAATGTTGATGGGTGAGCATGCTGTATTACGAAATAAGCCAGCTTTGGTGATGGCGCTTAATAAGCGCATTAAAGTTAGCCTAAGGCCTAGGCAAGATAATAAAGTATTAATCAAATCGACGCTGGGGGAACTGACATTAACGCTGGATACAATAAAACTACTGTCGCCTTTTCAATTTGTGTTGGCTGCAATTAATCATTATAAACAAGATTTTAAAACAGGTTTTACATTAAACATCGAATCTGAATTTTCAGACAAAATAGGCTTTGGATCATCTGCTGCTGTGTTAGTGGCAACTTTAGCAGCATTAGGAAAAATGCTGCAACTTGATGAAAGTCCTGAAACACTATTTTTGGTAGCAAAAAAAATTATGTTAGAAGTGCAGAGCTTAGGGTCGGGTGCAGATATTGCCGCCAGTATTTATGGGGGCGTTGTGTTATATCGTCAATCGCCTTTTGTGATGGAAAAAATTTCCGTCTTGCCGCCGATTGTTGCGATTTATTCTGGCAGTAAAATGCCAACGGTTGAGGTAATCAAAAAAGTTGAGGGTGCAAGACTTAAAAACATTGCTGTTTTTAATGAAATTGATACATCCATTGCTATGGCTGTTGAATCGGGTTATAGAGCGCTACAACAGGAGAATTGGGAACTTTTGGGGACTTATATGAACACCCAAAATAAATTGATGGAAAAATTAGGGGTATCTAATCAGATATTAAGAACACTTTTGCATTTATTACAAAATCAATCGACTATCTATGGTGCGAAAATTTCTGGTGCAGGGTTGGGGGATTGTGTCATTGGTCTTGGTCATTTTAAAGATCTGCATCATTATGTCAAAGCGCCGCAAGAAGCGATTTCTGTGCAAGGTTCTTTGCAGGGTTTGATATATGAATGAGGGTATATCAAAAGCCTTTGTTGTGCAAGAAATATTACAGGGAAAATCATGCTCCCCTATACAATCGTTTGGACAAGCCTTTGCCCCTTCCAATATTGCTTTATGTAAATATTGGGGCAAAAGAGATAATACTTTAAATTTACCTGAAACCAGCAGCTTATCGATTTCTCTTGGGGCCAAGGGTTGTCAAACGAAAATTTTTCCCATTGATGCGGCGGAAGATAACATTTTTTGCAATCAAGAGATGATGAGTAAAGATACTTCCTTTTCAAGGCGTTTATCACATTTTCTGGATCTTTTTCGTGTAGATCATTGTCGTTATCAAGTGGAGACCCATCTTAATTTGCCTCTGGCTGCAGGACTTGCGTCTTCAGCCTGTGGATTTGCAGCCTTGGTGCAGGCCTTGGATGCTTTATACGCTTGGGAGTTAAGCAAACAATCTTTGTCGATTTTGGCGCGTTTAGGCAGTGGCAGCGCTTGTCGATCTGTATGGCAGGGATTTGTAGAATGGCAGAAAGGCTGTAGAGAAGATGGGATGGATAGTCATGGGCTTGCTTTAAACGCAACCTGGCCTCAATTAAGGATTGGGCTTTTAATTTTGCACAGTGAACAAAAATACTTGTCCTCAAGAGAAGCGATGGAAAGAACAAAGACCTCGTCTCCCTTTTATTCGCCTTGAGGAAAAACGCTTGAAGATGATTTATGCAATTTAAAAGAATCAATCCAGTATCACGAGTTAAAACCTTTTGTAGAAATTGTGGAACTCAACACACAAAGGATTTTAAGAACTATGA
>CAZCHZ010000062.1:0-7257 GCA_964498615.1 uncultured Legionellaceae bacterium
TCATGGATATAATGGTCTTTGTCGTTATAATAAAAGACAAAAATATTATAATGTGCCTTTTGGCCGTTATATTAGGCCTTATTTTCCTGAAGAAGAAATGAAACGCTGTGCAGAAAAACTTAAAAACGCGACATTGCTTTGCGAAGATTTTACACAAACCTTAAATCGCGCGCAAAAAGGCTCGATTGTTTATTGCGATCCTCCCTATGTGCCTATCAAGAAGACGGCTGACTTTACAAACTATCAAGCCGCTGGTTTTAGCTTGGCGGAACAACATAAGTTAGGTGAATTATGTTTGGAATTGGTTGCGAAAAATATTCCTGTATTAATTTCAAATCATAGCACAGAATTTACACGTGAATTATATAAAAGTGCTAAGATAGCTGAATTTCCAGTACAGCGTTTAATTAGCTGTCAACCCGATAATCGTTGGCATATTATGGAGTTATTAGCATTGTGGGATATGAATACTAAATAATAAATATACTTGCGAATAGTGTAATACTTTGTTGTATAATGCTTTAATTGCAGTAACAGGGGGTATGTTTTATGAGTTTTCAATGGGGATTCAAGGCTTTTCGTAATGCGAGCAAACTTGAACGGGTTTTGCTTGGTACTATGACGGGTATGATGGGTGTTTTAGGGGTCAGCGTAGGGGCGTCTGTTTTTGTAAAATATAAAATATATCAAGCATTGCAAGCCCGAGAAGACGGTGATGAATTTATGCTGCACACAATTCAGCAACAGGCACAACATCCCGTGTCAGGCATGCATGAACTATTTATTACTGAGGATGAAAAAGCGCTTGGTTATTTTCATCAATTTTTTGGTGAGTATTCACATCTGTTACCAAAAAGTGAAAAACAATATAAGAGGCAACAAGCGCGCCATACGCCGGTTACATTTAAGCCTTTGTCAGCATTTCCAGAACCCTCGACAATTGCCTCTTTGCCAAGTACAGATTTGCTAACAGTGGGCGGGCCATCTGCCCTGATGGCAGCAATCGATGCGAGAGAACATCAAAATTCAACGATGTTTTTGTGTGATAAAGACGCTTGGCCAATTGGTAGGAGCTCTGCATTGCGTTTGGAGTTTGATGAAGATGCAGAAGCCCCTAATATCAGTATGACGCCTTTACGATTTATGGGGAAACAAATTAAACGTGTAGTTAAACCTGAAGATGTTGCGCAGATACTAGAAACAGGTCGGTATCCTTGGCGAAGTCTTAGCTGGTTTGAATGCATCAAACATATTGAACAGTGGCCAGAAATGTTGGGAATCGCAGCAGGTTACCAAAGAAAAACCATGTGTAGTCCTGAAGAAAGACAGGCTGAGCTCGAATTGGTTTCAAAACGTTGTAAGGATGCGCAAGCGTATTACCTGAAGTTAAATAAGGCTTTGGGCGGAAAATTGCTGTCACCAGTCAGAGGTTCCATTATTGTTGCGCGTGATGAAGAAGAATTTAATAATCTTCTTACAATGCAAAAAAAATTAAGCGCCTTTGGACATAAATTGACTATGCTAACACAGGAACAAATGAAAGAACGTGGTTTTCCAATCATCGGCTGGGGGGCTGCAGAAAAACATCATGATGCGGTCTTATCACCCAATTATAATGAATTATTGAGCGGTCATCTTGTGAAACAAGGCGGTACAGCGATAAATGGTATTTTAAAAGAAGTATATATAGACGGTAAAGCACCAGGAGGCATTGCAGTGTATACTAGGCCCGATGGTGGAGTGCATTATCAGAAATTTGGACGCTTAGTGATGTCTTTAGGGAAACACCCCATCCATGATCTAAATGGTAAGCCTGTTTTTGATTTAATTGGCGTAACAGGTATTTCTGGTTTGGCTTTAGTGATTTCGCCACGGAAATACAAACTGCCAAGCGTGGTGTTGGGAGACACCAATTACATGACTAATCTCTCTCAGACAAGCAACGTTGTTTATCATAAGGGTCAGGTTTGTAATGTTAATCTTTTCCGATTTACTTCTTCTGCTTGCATTACGCCTATCAAGCGTGATCCCGAAGGAGCAATCACATATGATAGTGATGCGGCAATAGGTTTGGTGACCATGATTCGCAAATCTTATATGCCAGATTGCGATGTGCAAATTCTTTCTGTTTTACCTTGTACGCGTGCAGTGAGTAAATTTGGTCAAACCACGGTGGAAGAAATTTATCCAGGTGTTTTTGCGCAATATGGTGCAGGTGGCGGTGGACTTACACGTGCACCAGAAATAGTCGTCAGCGGCATTTTAAATCAAGAACATGATGATCGTCGAAAAATGCGCAAACCTAGTTAATTATTAATCGCCACCGAAGAGGGGGGCAGCGAGCAAAGCGAGCGGGGGGTGTTGTCGCTGTATGACGATTAATCCTGCACTTCATGCGTTTCTTTGTGCCATTTCAATAGTCTTGTACCGACTCTGGCAGTTTTGACGGTATTTTCATCCATTTCAACCACTTCATTGGGGTAGCCATCTATTAACACGCAAAGACCTTCAGATGGAATCGCTTCTAATGCTTCAATAATGAGGCCATTTAAAGTGGTGGGCCCAGTGGTGGGCAGTTCCCAATTTTGTGTTTTATTTAAATCTCGTACACTGGCGCCGCCATCAACTAAGAAAGTACCACTTTCTTCTGGGATCACTTCAGGTTCGGTATCGCCTACATCGGTTGTAAATTCACCCACAATTTCTTCTAAAATATCTTCGAGCGTGACTAATCCTAAGACATCACCATATTCATCCACCACCAAGGCCATGCGTCGTTTGTTTTTTTGAAAATTAAGCAATTGCATGTGCAAAGAAGTACCTTCAGGAACAAAATATGGTTGATCCATGGCGGCAAGCAAAGTACTTTCTTCAAATCCTTTGTAAGTAAGCACTTTGGCGAGATTACGTGTATGAAAGATGCCTTGTACATTATCCATATCGGAACGGTAGATGGGCAATAAAGTATGTTGTGCATTGCTTAACTTAGATAGAATCGTTTGTGGATCGTCATCTAAATCAATGCCAATCACTTCATTTCTGGGGATCATAATGTGTTCTACGCGCACTTTCTCTAAATCTAAAATGCTTAATAACATGGCCTGGTGACGGCTAGGAATAAGACCAGCGGCTTCATTCACCACCGTGCGCAATTCTTCTGGATTAAGGGGATCTAAGGTTTTTGTCATTTTCACGCCAAAAAGTTTTAATAGCGCATTAGATAGCATGGTGGTTGTCCATACCAAGGGATAGAGCAACCAGAGCATAAACTGAAGCGGTCTTGAAACAACATTGGATGTTGCTTCAGGTTTTAGGGCTGCAAGCGTTTTGGGTGTGGATTCAGCGATGATGAGCAGAAAAACCGTGTAAACAAAGGGTGCTATCAAAACACCCATTTCTCCAAAGCGATCTCCCACCAATTCATTCACAATGCTTGAACCGACTGCTGTTGCAAAAATATTGCCAAGCAAAATAACACCCAGCAAACGATCGGGTTTGGATAAAAGCTTTGTGATACGTTTTGCGTTTGGATCGGTTTTGGCAAGATGTCTTAGACGATAGCGATTGAGGGACATGAGGCCTGTTTCACTGGCTGCAAAAAATGCGCATAGAATCACGGCCAAGGTTAATAAAAAGAACAACCATCCATGTGAAAACGTTAGATTATACAATGATCTAAAATCCCTAAGATAAAAACATGAGTTTGCTGCTGAAATAGGCGACTATCAAAAGGGCAACGGAAACAAGCGTCCAGCGCACAGCCGTTAAACCGCGCCAGCCTATCTTATGATGCCCAAAAAGTAATATTGCAAAGAAAATCCAGGCAAGTAAAGAGAAAAGAATTTTATGTAGATGGATAGTCGCATACCTGGGCTCCATGTAGAGAAAGGCGCTGAGTAATGAACAGCTTAGTAGCAAAAAGCCTAACCAGGTCATTTGAAATAATCGTTTTTCCATGGTTTCAAGGGGTGGCAGATAGGGGGCGATTTGCTGAAATCCCTTATAGCGGATTAACTGATTTTGTATATAGAGCAATACCGCTTGTAAGGCAGCTAATCCCAGAACGGCGAAGGTAGCGATGGAGATAAATATATGGAGTGCGTTAGGCATGACTTTAAATTAGTCTACCAACTTGTATTATGGGCATTTCTCTCTGTTTCATGCCTTTACAATATCGCCTAGCGACTCAAAATACAAGAAGACTTATCAATGCGATAAAAATGAATGATAAGCTATTGTCCTAGGTAGGTAAATCGCGCTTGTTTCACCCCATTTACTTCCACTTCTTCAAGAAACATTGCCAAAGGCCTGGCCCAGAGTGCATTCTCTCCAAAGTCCGAGGATGTATACAAAGCACGATAAATAACTAACGGTTCAAGCGTTTCACTGTGATTGGCAACACCCAAGACCTCATACAAACCGTCCTTGCGTGTACAATGTCGATATTTTCCAAGCTTGAGTTTGGATTTAAGAGCAGCAACTTGAGATTCAGCACTCATGATCTTCTTCCATTTTCCTGTAAAACCTTACTTAAGCATGCAACTTTAAAAAAAGCAAGAAAAAGGCGGGCAGCCAGACTTGTTTTTTATAGATTTGTTTTTTGGTATCATGAGCCTCTTGGTCCTCATTCCATATATAGTCTGCAACAAAAAAGGTGTAAACGCCCATGTTTGAAAACCTGACAGAAAGTGTTCAAAAAGCCTTCCAGCATCTTAGAGGTAAAAGCCATCTAAAAGAGCGGCACATTCGTGTGGCCCTCAAAGAAATTTATGCGGCCTTAATAGAAGCAGACGTGGCCGTTTCAGTGGCAAGCGATTTTATCAAGGCTCTTGAAGAAAAAGCCCTGGGTCAGGCGATTACTCAAGGGTTATCGCCTGAACAACAACTCTTCAAAATTGTGAATGAAGAATTAGTTAAATTACTAGGTAATGAAGGCGAAGCAAAACTCAATTTCAATACCGTACCTCCCGCCATTGTTTTAATTGCAGGTTTGCAAGGATCTGGAAAAACAACCTGCACTGCCAAATTAGGACGTTTGCTGAAAGAGAGAGAGCGCAAGAAAGTGATGGTAGTCAGCGTGGATATTTATCGTCCTGCGGCCATTAAACAATTAGAAGTCCTGGCCCAAGCGGCTAGCTTGCGGTTTTTTGAAAGCCACAATCAGCAAACACCTTTGGATATCGTCAAGGCTGCTCATCTACAAGCCAAAAAAGAAGCCATGGATGTTTTAATAGTGGATACCGCTGGGCGTTTACATATTGATGAAGACATGATGAATGAAATCAAAGCTTTGAAGGAGAACCTAAATCCTATCGAAACCTTATTTGTGGTAGATAGCATGACCGGCCAGGACGCCATTAAAACGGCTGAGGCCTTTAATCTGGCTATCAATATCACAGGTGTGGTGCTTACCAAAACAGATGGTGATGCCAGAGGCGGGGCTGCGCTTTCTATTCGACAGGTGACAGGTAAGCCTATCAAATTTATGGGCACAGGAGAGAGCATGGAGGCCCTAGAGCCTTTTTATCCCGATCGTTTGGCCTCGCGTATTTTAGGGGCTGGCGATATGCTGTCCCTTATTGAAACTATTGAAAGGAAAGTGGATAAGGTTAAAGCCGAAAAATTAGCCAAAAAACTAGAAAAAGGTCAGGGTTTTGATTTAGAAGATTTGCGAAATCAAATGAAAGAAATGATGAATATTGGGGTAAAGGGGTTTATCGATAATTTGCCTAATATGAAGGGCATGACAGCTGCCCTGAAAGCAAAAGCCAATGAGAAAATGGATCAAAAAGTATTGAAGCGAACCATCGCCGCGATAGATTCCATGACACCACGAGAGCGCCGTTTTCCGGCATTGGTAATGAATTCCGCCTCACGCAAAGAGAGAATTACAAAGGGTGCAGGTGTTAGTACACAAGAGGTATTGCAAGTACTTAAACAGCATGAACAAATGCAGAAGATGATGAAAAAGTTAGCTAATAAGGGCTCCTTAATTCGTTTAATGCAGGGCTTGCACGGACAAATGCCTTTTCCGCATTAATGATTTGCTACCCTCACCCCTGCCCTCTCCCGCAAGCGGGAGAGGGAGAAATGGGAGAAGGCACAATTTTAAGGCGTATGCTTGGTTACCGCGGGCTTTTCTACTGTTCCGTCTTCTTTCTTCATGACCGATTCAGCATCGCCATCTGTTTTTTTCACTGCTTGAGGTGCTGTGAAGGTTAGCATGTTGCTTGAAGAAGTTTGGTCAGCCTCCACTTGTCCTGCACGAAGCCAGCATTGGTATGCCTCTTTGCTTAAAAATTGACGGTGGGTTACTTTCAGCTTTTCAAGTTCTTCAGCGGAGGGTGTAGTTTTGGCGACGGCTACATCATAAGGCGTTTGGCCGGCTTGATTGCGTTGGGAAAGGCAGGCGCCATTTGAACAGTATTTACTCAATGCAGATTCAAAATCACTTATATTGGTAATGTCCTTGGGAGGATTGTAATTTCCATCACGCCCTTCTGCCAGCCAAAATATGCGTTCTGCATAAAACAAAATACTAGCTAATGTCCTAGCATAATCCGCAGGTCCGTCAATGGAGTCATAAGCATTTTTACCCTTTGGATGTTTTATAGAAACCTCGAAATTCCTAATCTCAACTGCAGCACCGGCAGGTAGCAACTGTCGTATTACAGAAAGATGCCCTTTAGAAGCAGCAACAATTAGGGCTGTGTTGCCATTTTCTTTATGTTGCCAATTAAGATCAGCGATATTCAAGCGATTGATAAGGCTATCTACATTAATGTCATTTTCGGCAAAATAGTACAATAAGGTTTTACCTGCGAGCGGTCCAGTATCAGGCACACGTTTAAGCGTTTCTATTGGACAATCTTTAACAACTGTAGCTGTGAGGCGATTAAACAAGCCTAATGTAGCCTCATATTTCTGCCTATCCGCTGTTCCTCGATTAGGTTGTGGACCATTGTGTTTTGCCGCCCATGCTACCGCCAAATGCGAAATTAAGCTATGCCAGGCGAGATGGCTAGGCTGCGTTTCGTCTAGCACATAAGGAGAATCAGTTAGTTTGTTAGCTCTTGTTATGTGAGTTTTCAATTGCTCTATTTCGGACATGGCAAGTCTTCTTGCTTCATCACCCTTCTTTTGCTCGTTGAGAGTGAGTGTTTTTAAGGTTTCTTCGGCGGCTTTTTCGGGTTCTTGAGCCATAGTGTGTCTCCTCAGTATTTAATAGTGTAATGTCGCCTACGACAAAGTGGACTA
>CAZCHZ010000063.1:0-7250 GCA_964498615.1 uncultured Legionellaceae bacterium
CAGCGCCAGTTCGTAAATCCGTAAAAACGCAAACAGCGCAACAGGATAGTCCAGATCGTAGCCCTAGTTCTGAAAGCAGTAGATAACAAGCATATCGACTAAGTTATTTAACTGTTTTTATAATATTAGGTATTACATTGTGTTTTTGATAGAATAATAATGTTTAATATTTCTATTTTTGAGGAGATAAAATAATGAGTATGATTGAAAAAGATGTTAAAAAGAAAAAAGAAGAAGCGACAACAGTACTAGTAGGGCATGTACCTACACAGGAACTTAGTCCGCCAAGTACCTCGCGTGACTTAACAAGACGTAGAGATAGCGTAGGGAGTGATGCCAGTGTTGAACATAGCGAGCATAGCGATGCTTCGCCAACTCACTCAGGGTCCGCAAGTGCACAGACAAGTCCAAAGCAGACCCCTCGTTCAGCAGATGCGCAGCCGCCTCAGGCATTATTATTTCCTTATACGTTTTCTGCTGATCCAGAACATTCTGATTCAGAAAATAGTTCTGGTTCTGATATTACACCACACTTAGAACCTAACATTCCGCGGCTTGAGTTTGGCGGACCGTCTACTAAAACATTTATCACGCCGGGTACGGATAGACCTGAAAATCCTGAAGATCAAGAAGGATTTATAGATTCTTTGGACAGCGCAAGAACAAGATTCATTTTACCTAAGCAGGCCACAACAACAATCAATAGTCTTTATGATCCAAGTCCAATGCCTGTAGAGAATCCTGCGGGAGATGGGTCTACAAGATCAATACTTGAAATAGATATGTTAAGAGAAATGCCTCCAAGTCTAATAGTAGATGCAGACAAGAAAGTATGGATAGAGGATACGCTGATCCCAACGAGTACACCAGGATCTGCTGTACCCACGGCAATACCTGCACCGATTGTTTATTATGGCAAGAGTGCCAGTGTGACATCTAGCGTATCAATATCTGCGATCGCGGGTCCGAACAAAGTGCCTACACAAAGATAAGGTGTTCCATAGGTTGATATGTATAGAACGGGGACGTAAGTCCCCGCCCGTTACACATTAGCGTCTTCTAACATATCCTTGGCATGTGCCACTGCATGTTCTGTGATAGTGGCGCCTCCAAGCATGCGGGCTATTTCTTTGATGCGTTCTGCAGTTGTTAGTAAACGAATATTTGTATGAGTACTATTTTTACTTTGATGTTTTTCTACTTTAAAGTGATGATGTCCAAGCGAAGCCACTTGAGGTAGGTGCGTCACGCAAAGCACTTGAGTGGTTTCGCCCAATTGGCGCAATAATTTTCCGACGGTTTCTGCAGTTTTGCCGCTGATCCCCACATCGACTTCATCAAAAATCAATGTAGGTGTTGTCATTTTTTTTGCGGTGATGACTTGAATGGCTAAACTGATTCTGGAAAGCTCGCCGCCAGACGCCACCTTGCGTAAGTGTTTTAAAGGGGAGCCCGGATTTAAAGTTACCATAAATTCAATATCATCTAGACCATCAATACTAAAATGATCAGCGCTTTTTTTCGTACATGCTATTTCAAATTTACCTTCAGGCATTTCTAAAGTATGCAAACTTTTAGTGACAGCCCCTGCCAATTGCAAGGCTGCTTGTTGACGGCTTTTACTTAAAGCATTCGCCGCGTCATGATATTGTGCTTCAGCGGCATGGAGTTTTTCTGCGATGATTTTTAAATTTTCTTCAGCAGCATTTAATTTTTCAACCTCGAGTCGCAATGTGGCATGATGTGCATCCAAATTTTCTGCGGACACCTTGTGCTTGCGCGCGATGTTATGTATTTGTGTTAAACGAGCATCTATCGAAGCAAGCTTTTCAGGATCGGGCATCAGTTTTTCTTGGTAAGCCTCGAGTTCGTTTGTGCCTTCTTCCAGTTGTATTAAAGCGCTTGCCAATAATTCTTGAATGGCTTTTAAATGTGTATCCTCAGTATGCAAATTGCCTAATGCAGTTAAAGCGCTTTGAATCGCATTTGCGGCATCATTGCCCTGATCATTTCGAAGACAATTGAATGCGTTTGCACATAAACTTAAATTTTGTTCAGCCCGGCTTAATTTTTGATGTTCTTGGCTTAATGCCAAAAGTGGGGTTGAGGCCAGATTAAGTTCATCTAATTCTGCGACTTGATATTTAAGGAGCGCTAATTTATCGTGTTGGTTTTCCAATGCTAAAAGCGTTTGACGTTCTTTTTGCAGGACAAGAACTTCATGATACTGTTGCTTGACTGCTTGGCATAAAACATCATGATCGGCAAAAGCATCTAATAATTGACGTTGGTATTCGGGTTTTAAAAGGGCCTGATGTTGATGTTGGCCATGAAGATGGACTAAATATTCACCCAATTCTTTTATTTGATTAATCGGTACATGATGTCCATGGATATAAGCACGAGAACGTCCATCCTGGCTTAAAACGCGTCGGATAATGCATTCCTGTTCTATTTCTACACTTTGGTTGTTTAACCATTCAAGCACGCTTGGGGACAGGGTCTTGAAATCGAAAATGGCGGTAATTTCTGCACTGTCAGCACCATGTCGAATAAAACCAGTTTCGGCTCTTTCTCCTAAGGCAAGATTTAAACCTTCAATGAGAATGGATTTTCCAGCGCCTGTTTCACCTGTGAAGACTGTCATGCCAGGAGCAAAAGACAGACTTAAAGATTCTACAATGGCTAAATTTTGAATAGACAGGGTATGTAACATGGCTTAATCCTTGATTTGCGTGGTGCTCCATCCCAATTTCTGTCTTAAGACCGAAAAATAATCGTGTTCTGGAGGATGAATTAAGGTAAGTGCTTTTTTATGTTTTTTGATATGCAAAATATCCCCAGGTTCTAGATCGACATGAAATTGCCCATCGCAACTTAACCGAGGAGGTACATCATTGTTTTCAGCGATAATGATTTCTATGGGATTATTGTTGTCAATCACCATAGGACGGCTGGTTAAGGTATGAGGCATCATGGGCAGCAATACAAAGGCGGGCAATGTTGGATAAAGAATAGGACCGCCTCCAGAAAGCGCATAGGCAGTAGAACCCGTCGGTGTAGCTACCATGCAACCATCACCTCGTTGTCTTAGGACAAATTGCTTGTTGATGTATACTTCAAATTCAATCATACGCGCAACACCTGTTCGGTATAAAACGACATCATTTAAAGCAGTACTTTCTGCGATGATTTTTTGATTTCGCTCTATACTTGCATGCAATAAGGTGCGTTCTTCATGCGTATAATTACCTGCTAATATTGCACTCAGATCGCTTTCCATTTCCTGAGGAAGAATATCTGCTAAGAATCCGAGAGATCCCCGGTTGATCCCTAAAATAGGTACCTCGAAAGAAACAATAGCCCTTGCAGCGTTTAGAAGACTACCATCTCCGCCGAGAACAATGATCAAATCTGAGGTTTTACCAATATCTTCACGTTCTGCGGTCTTTAAGGGTATATGAGGCAGGAGACTTGCGCTTTGAGTTTCGACAGTTAAAAGCAGCTGCTGTTTTTCTAGAAAATGGATGAGCTTTTCAAAGGTATCTGCAATAGACTGACTATGTTTTGCAAATAAGCCAATTTTCTTAAAAGGACCCAATTTGAAATCTCTCATGTTGATGATATACGTACTTAATAGTGTAGTCTTATCGTATCCAATATTGCAATTATTTTATGTCTTTTATACACCCTCACCCGGTCCCGTTCACGGCACTAGTATCCGGGGAAAATGGTTTATTAAAACAATGGAAGCAATTCGCCCCCTTCGAGGGGGGCCGACGCCGAAGGCGGCGGGGGGGTGTTGGATGTCATGGTCATTTTAATCTTAAAATCTTACCCTTCGCAAATGAATGAAAGAAAATTGGGATATTTATATGAATCTTTTAGAATATTATGAATAGTCAAAATCTTAGTAACGTGAAGATAATGAAAGACTTTGATGTTCGCTTTATTAAAAATTAAGAAACTATTTTGTAAACACCCCCCCGCCGCCTTCGGCGTCGGCCCCCCTCGAAGGGGGCGAATTGCTTCCATTGTTTTAATAAACCATTTTCCCCGGACACTAGTGCGTTCACGGGAGAGGGTATAGCTACGCACCGGGTGAGGGTAGCAAATTAGGTCTTGATTTTGACTCAGGTTGTCCCCATATAATTTGCAATGAAGATTGTTATCTACCTCTAGGAGAGTAATAAAAGTGGCAGACGAAGATAGGCAGCCAGAAGGGTCTTTAGATCAGGCTTTCGAGCAAGCGAATTCCGATTTAGACGCACAGGCCAAGGCCTTAAAAGACACCCAAACAAAAGCAGAAGAACATTGGAATTTATACCTAAGAGCCAAAGCGGATCTCGAAAATATCAGAAAACGGGCACAAACTGATGTTAGTAACGCACATAAATACGCTAACGAAAAGTTTGCAAGCGAAATGCTGAGTGTTGTTGATAGCTTGGAACATGGCCTTAGCATTGCAGAATCTGCTGGGGACAGCGCCTATCGAGAGGGGATGATGCTCACTTTAAAACTCTGCTTGGATATTTTTGAAAAATTTGGAATACTGAGAATTGATCCAGTTGGTGAACAGTTTGATCCCACCCGGCATGAAGCCATTTCTACTCAGGTCACTCAAGATCAGCCACCAAATAAAGTGATTACGGTGGTTCAGAAAGGCTTTATCTTGAATGATAGGGTATTGCGACCAGCCAGGGTTATTGTTTCTAAAAGTGAATAGGGTTGGTCTTGAAATTGAAAAGATTGACCCAATGTATTTATAAGGCGCTCATATTTAAGAGAGTGCATAACTTGATGGGAGACTATATATGTCTGATGTAATTATTGGTATCGATTTGGGGACAACCAACTCCTGTGTTGCTGTCATGCGCGGAGGAGAATGCAAGGTGATTGAAAATAATGATGGTCAGCGCACCACACCTTCTGTTGTGGCCATCACGCCTAGTGGTGAAGAAATTGTCGGGCAAGCAGCAAAAAATCAGGCGGCTATGCATCCTAAAAACACCTTTTATGCCATTAAGCGTTTAATTGGACGTAAAGAAAACGATCCCATTGTCGCCAAGGACAAAGATCTTGTGCCCTATAAGATCGTGCCTGCAGATAATGGTGATGCCTGGGTAGAAGCGAATGGTAAAAAAATAGCCCCTCAACAAATTTCTGCAACAGTTTTAATGAAGATGAAGAAGACAGCCGAAGATTATTTGGGTCATGAAGTGAAATCGGCGGTTATCACGGTACCTGCTTATTTTAACGATTCTCAACGTCAGGCCACAAAAGATGCAGGGCGTATTGCCGGCTTGGATGTTAAACGCATTATTAACGAACCCACGGCAGCAGCACTTGCCTATGGTATGGATAAACAAAAAGGCGATATGACCATCGCAGTGTTCGATCTTGGGGGCGGAACCTTTGATATTTCTATTATTGATATTGCAGAAGTCGAAGGCGAGCATCAATTTGAAGTCTTATCCACCAATGGAAATACTTTTCTTGGAGGAGAAGATTTTGATAAACGCTTGATTGATTATTTAGTAGGCGAATTTAAAAAAGATACGGGCTTAGATTTAAAGAATGATGCAATTGCCTTGCAGCGTTTGAGAGAAGCAGCTGAAAAAGCAAAAATAGAACTTTCTTCCAGAGAACAAACGGAAGTGAATTTGCCTTATATTACTGCAGATAGCAGTGGTCCTAAACATTTACATGTGCGTATTACTCGTGCAACGCTTGAATCATTGGTGGATGATTTAATTACCAGCACTATTGAGCCTTGCAAAATTGCCTTAAAGGATGCAGGTAAAACTAAGGAACAGATTAATGCTGTCATTTTAGTCGGGGGTCAAACCCGTATGCCCAAGGTCCAGCAAGTTGTGAAAGAATTTTTTGGCCAGGAACCCAGAAAAGATGTCAATCCTGATGAAGCAGTGGCTATTGGTGCGGCTATTCAAGGGGGCGTTTTATCGGGTGCAGTGAAAGACGTGTTGTTATTGGACGTTACTCCCTTATCCTTGGGGCTTGAAACCTTAGGGGGAGTGATGACAAAACTGATTGAAAAGAACACGACCATTCCTACCAAAAAGACACAAGTCTTTTCAACAGCGGCAGATAATCAAACCGCTGTCACCATTCGTGTATTTCAAGGGGAACGTGAACAAGCTGTCCATAATAAATTTTTAGGACAATTTGATTTGGCCAATATTCCCCCTGCACCGCGTGGCATGCCGCAAATCGAAGTGGCTTTTGATATTGATGCCAATGGTATCTTAAGTGTGTCTGCTAAAGATTTAGCCACACAAAAAGAACAAAAGATTGTGATTAAAGCTTCCAGTGGTTTATCAGAAGATGAGATTAAGAAGATGGTGCGTGATGCTGAAGCCCATGCAGAAGAAGATAAACGCTTCCATGAATTAGTCTCTGTGCGTAATCATGCAGAAAGCATGATCCATGCAACACAGAAATCACTTAAAGAAATTGGAGACAAAATCTCTGCAGAAGAAAAAGCAACAATTACCGCTGCCATTGCTTCTTTAGAAGAGGCCATGAAAGGTGATGATAAAGCAGAAATTGAAAAGAGAACAGAAAAATTGACTGAAGCGTCTGGTAAGATGGCCGAACATCTTTATGCGAATGCACAAGCGCAGCAACAGCAAGGTGCATCTTCAGCTGGATCACATGAAGGTGGCACTGGTGGTGATGCTGGGGGTGCAGCGGGTGCGAGCAAAGATTCTGAGGCGGTTGATGCTGAATTTGAAGAAGTGAAAGAAGATAAAGGCAAACAATAAGCGCTCATAATATGGCTAAAAAAGACTTTTATGAGATTTTAGAAGTCCCAAGAAATGTCAGTGAGGCAGATCTCAAAAAAGCATATCGTAAACTTGCCATGAAATATCATCCGGATAAAAATCCGGGCGATAAATCTGCAGAAGCAACTTTTAAAACCATCAATGAAGCCTACGAAGTCCTCTCGGATAAAGATAAACGTCGTGCCTACGATCAATTCGGACATGAAGGCGTGCAAGCAGGTGCGGGCATGCATGGTGCTGCTGGGGCAGGTAATTTCAGCGATATTTTGGGCAATAAACGAACCAAAGAACTGGTTTACCCCCGCCAGATTGTGATGTATTTGTGTCGGTCACTCCTCCACTACTCTCACCCTCAAATCGGCGAATTACTCGGCGGCAAGGACCATACGACCATTATGCACGGCGCCGGCAAAATCGAGCGATTGCTGAAAACGGACGGCCAGG
>CAZCHZ010000064.1:0-7201 GCA_964498615.1 uncultured Legionellaceae bacterium
GCCAATAGATAACGGGATATACATACCAATGTACTTGATAAAAGCTATGCTTTAGCCCTCTATCACTACTACCGCCCGCAGTGGCAACGCTACCGCCTCCTTGGGTGGTATGATCAGAGCCAGTGATCTTGATACCACCCATATTCACCAGACAATACGGCACACGCGTTACATCCACTAAACGTACTGGTTCCCAAAAGGAGACGGGGATACCTGGAACTGGAACGGGAAGAGGCGGTCTCGGGCAAACGCATAATAATTGCCTTGGATTACGCGTATCTTCTCTGCCTCCCGTTACATTAATTCCGCCAATAGTAATAGGGAAAAGACAAGACCAACAAATATCAGTAATAGGATTAACAAATTTGCCTTGGCATTTTGCATAAGCTACAGACTGAACAGTTATTAAAAACACAAAGGTAATATAAATTTTTTTCATTTATTCTCACCTTCAGGAAGAACTTCTTCTATTTTTAGAAACTTACCCGATTGAGTGACTCTAGCTGGAACCTGTTGGATCCCGAATTTCTTCACAAGGGTGCCGCCTTGGTCAAAATAGATTTGAATATTGTGTTTTTTCATTAATTCAAATGGTGCGCCTCTCACTAAAATAATTTTAGGATTAAGTTTGTGTTGAGCCAAAGCCCAATTAACTTGGATTTCATCGTCGCCGTTAATCACCAACAGTGGCCGTTTAAGAGAATAGATATCTAATGGATTAACCGAGGTTCCCGCCTTGTGAAAAATTACGTTTCGATGATCCTTTAAATCTTGTGGTACAATAATTGTAGGATCGTATAAAAACGTCCTGACTAATTTGGTTTTAGCTACATCTCTTGAAGAAATAGGCCTTTCAATATGTTTAAGCATCCTTTGCAAAATGTTGTTTTGGTGTTTTTCTAACTCACGGGACTCAGATAGTTTTAGAATTTTTCTTTTTATTATTTCTATTAAATTTTCTTCAAGAATAGGAAAAGTAGTTCCAAAAGTGCCTAAATCTTTTGCAAAGAGTGCAGTACTTGACAGAAGCAATAAAGACAGGCTGTATATTGCGAAGGCTTTTAGCATAAAGAAATAACCTTTCCTTTTAAATCAGGTAACGGGACTAAGCCCAGTTCTTGATAACGAGAATCAAAACTCAATTCGTGAGAGGAATACAGAAAAACATAATCTTTTGGAATAATTTGTGCTCGAAGGGGTGTTAGAGGTCTCCCATCACTGGCGTAAAGTTTAGGCTTGCCTACTTTAAAATCATTTACCCATAAATGACCCTGGTTGTCATACCAAATCTTATCATTTTCCTGCCCAATGATTTTCTTAAGGATTTTACCTTTGTACCATTGGCTAAAAACCACTGTATAATCGCCCTTAGTAGGACTCAGCATCTTAAATTTCAAAAAATAATGACAGGGAAGTGAGTCTGTTTCGCTGACAACAAAAGTGACGAACTGACTGAAAACTAAAATAATAGAGAAACCTAAACAAAAAGCGGCTAAACCCTTTAGAAAAAAACAGCCTTTTTTATCTATCCTAAAACGATTCATGGTTTCTCCGCTTCTAAACATTGTAAGAATTCTTCCGTATAATCAGCCAAATCGCCGCCTAAAACTGCACCCCTTGAGAACAAAACAAGATTTTCCTTCTTAGAAAAGGTCTCGACCTCCTGACGCAATTTTGAAATTTGTACCCGCAATTTATCCTGAGGTACGTTGCCTTTCGAATAAAGAGCAGCTAACTCTTTGGCTTTTTCACTAATCAACCATTGTGAATCTAAAGTGGCAAATTGTTTTTTGTTTAGCATTTGTATAATGTTAAGACTTAAACAAAGCACCATTAATCCAGTCAACATTGCAAAACAAAATTTCCAGTTTTCTATCAGCCTCATACCATCCCCTTCTCTTTCAAAATCGTTTCAAGCGCCTGCTGCAGACCCAAACCCTGTTTTCTTAAATGTTCGACAGCCGCATAATCCTTGGCTTTGGTTGAATATAACAATTGCGAATAGGGATCCAGTAAAAGACGTCCTATTGCATACCCATAAGAACTGTAAATCATCACCTCGGCATATTGTCCTTGTTTGGTTTTAACAGATTTTAATTGCGATTCCATTAAAGGAGTTAAGGATATTCGACCTGTTTTTTTAAGCTGCTCGATAGATTCTGCTTTTTGGGATAGTAAACACATCCAGTCTGAGTTATCAAAAGCTGCCTGTGCCCCCGGATTGACAAAAAAGTCGTTAATGCTTTGTGTGCCAACGACTAAAGAGCCGTTATACTTGCGAAGACGTCTTGCAAGCGTTTCAATGAACACCCCACCTTGTCCACCCCTTAACAAATCCCAGGCTTCATCAAACACAATATTAAAAGGCGTTTGTCGATCTCCTAAAAACATTCGATTGGTGATATTGATAATAATCATTTGAACCACAACGGCCTGTAAATCTTTACGCTCTTTTAGTTCCTCCAGTTCAATGACGATTAAATTGTTTTCTAAGTTAACGGTGGAAGGACCATTAAAGAATCTGCCATAAACACCTTCCTGGGTATAAGGAAATAACATTGTCCCCAAATCTTTGGCTTTTTTTTCTTCATGCTGAAGTAAAAAATTGGCTATATCAGTGATAGTGGAAGTTTGTTTATGTATTTTCCAGGTTTCCAACATCGCTTGTTCCAAAAGGGCAGCTTCCATATCATCTACCCCCCTGGTGGGCGCTGCCATTAAAATCAAAACGGGCTTAAGCATAGCTAAAGCATCTTGAGCAACTTCCTCATTATGGGTAGCAATGGTTGAAAAAGGATTAAGACAAAGTGGACTTGAGGCCTTAAATTCAATAAATTGACCTTCTAACAAGAAACAAGTCTTTTCAAAGCTTCGACCGACATCTAGCACAAATACCTTGCCACCCAACCCCAGGGTAGTTGTCATCAACTCCTGCATAAAGACAGATTTACCTGAGCCGGAACGTCCGACAACACAGGTATTGTAATTTCCCATCTCATTGTCAAACGCATACCAGGTCATTACCTGCCCACGCCTACCTGCCAGCAGCATCCCTGGGGTTTTAGTTCCTCGCCATTCTCCTTGGAGCGGTAAAAGATTGGAAGACTCTGTGGAAAGCGTTGTTTTCATTTTCTTAAAATGAAGGAGGGTCTCTATTTTTTCTTCTGCCCACATCATGGGTAAGGCACTGATAAAAATAGGTAAGTGTAGCAATTTATTTGCTTGTAAATGCCACTCCTTGCTCCGATAAAGGTTAAGCAGGATTTGTTCAGCAAAAGGCAATGTCTCTTCTTTAGCAAACAAGATAATGCTTAATTGTGTTTGAACAATACGTTCCCCCTTCCCAATTTGTTGACGCACAAATTTTAATTCCTCGGCTTCTTGTTGGATGGCCGGGAGATATTTACCTAAGGGAGAATCTGCTTGTCGCTCTACATAAGTCGTTTTAGCTAATACTTTCGTTTTAGGTCTATCTTGCTTCGGAATATGAACCCCATAATGAATCATGAAAGGGCAGGGGATTTGAGCCACGTCTCTATCCTCATCTCCGATCAATTGCCCCATGGCATGGAGGGACCAAATATGGGGAGCCTGTACAGTTTGATAAGTCCTCACCTTCACACTCCCTAGCCGAAAGGATAAATCATTCTGATTCACCACCAGATTGGTCTCGGGAAACTGTATCTGATGCGCGATAGGTTCAAGCTCATTCCATCTTTTTCTGATTGGTTTTGTGCTGCTAGGATCTAAATTCAAAATACCATCCAAAGTATTGATGAGATCTTCAGCTTGCCAGACCAAAATAGGCAAACCTAACATTTCTAATGTGGTTTTCAATTGGTTTTGCAACTGCAAGATATTTTCTAAGGCCACAGGATTAGTTCCTGGATGTTTTTGAGAATAAGAAATAAAACACCTAAAATTTCTCAAACAATATGGGCTTTGGGGTGAATCAAAGGCCATTGAGTTAATAAAGGCGGATCTACGTTCAGCGATATTTTTCATCAAACCAGAACGAGCCTCAGCCCATCTTTCACAAAATGGGCCAATGTAAGGATCGGCCCACAAAACTACTTGCAAACTGCTTTCATTAGGCAGCGCATGTTGAAACAACCCATCCACTTCTTTTTGCATTTCCTCTGAGGCACCCACTAAAGGGGGTGTTTCAAGCACAAATCCCACACTGTTTTTGTTAAAAAATAAACGATACTTTTCATCATAACTCTCGTAGGGAAGCAGTTCAGAAATCTTGGGGTATTTACTTAAATGCTGGGCGATCTCTTCTAAGTAATATGAAGAGGTTTTATAGGTGTTTTCCCCAAGGGCCGCAAATAGTTTTTCACCTAATTTTTCAAACATTTAAGCCCCTTTGCGCCATTCCCAATATCCTGGTTTTAAAACTGTATGAACAACGGATGCCTCATGAAAGTTTCCTTGCTCATCTTGAAAAGGTGCTAACCACACCCTTAAATGCTGCTCATTCACACGTCCGATCATGCCATTTGAGCCGAACTCTGGATTCTTTACAGAGGAAGTCTTTACGGGTTTCTGGAAAACCGCTCCATCTTCTGAAGTTCCCTTAATTTCACCACGGTTGACCATATTATTTACTTCAGAAATAGATCGGCAGCCTACGCCTTTTTCAAACTTGCAATCAAAGGTGTCTGCAGTATGTGCGCAACCTACTAATAAACCTGCAAGACAAGCTATTAATGCTAATTTGCAAAAAATACCTTTCATTTATTACCTCCTTCTTTAGTTGATAACCATTCTCCAACAGGCTTAGTTTCTTCCATCGATTGAACCTGCTGGTAGCGTTTTTGATCGTTAATCCTGCTCACAGCTTGCCGCAATGAGCTATCGGTAAACTCCGTACCTTGCGTGAATACGATATCTGCCTTACGTCCTGCCGCCACTTGAATCACGGGCTGCATTTGCTCTGCACGCTTTATATAGAATTCAGCGTATTTATCTAGGGCTCCTGATACCCCAGTTGCTGTACTTTGCTTTAAAATGTCCGATGTTGATAAAGGGTGGTTTTGAGCGAGTCCCGTAGCTGGAGAGAATAGAACCGGGGTCCTGCTCTGTCCTAAAAAATTACCTACCGAGCTAATGAACCCACCGACCATAGCATTTCTCATGCTTTCGCCAGCCCTATCTACAAGCCTTCCTCTTAAACCTGCTCGGCCATCTTCACCCGCAACATAGCCTTGAACATTCATTTCTACGACCTCACCAGTTTTTCTTTCAATACAAGTGAGCTTTTCAAGACGCATAAAAACCCGCTCGCTAGATATGTCTCCATAACAAGCGGCTAAGGCATGACAGCCTTCGAGATCAGATCGAAATTTACGGGGCAAAGTGCCAGGATTGGTTAATCTTAATAAAATCGGTCTAGGATCATTTGAAGCCTGAATAGAGGTACTGGCATCCACGCCTCCCAATAGCACAGCTTTAGCGAAAGCGCCTGCAGGAATAGTATTATCAGTAGTTTTCAGAGGTTTATTACTTCGGTTGCTATTAAGGCTAATAGAGACTTTTTGTAAGGCTTTGGACTTAAATGCACCCTTGCCAGACTCCATTGGACCAACAGAAGGTTGCGAAAGCCATGAGGCAGGACTTTGAGAAGTTTTGGGCTCTTCCATATTCTTTGCAACTTCTTGCCTGAGATCGTCTACTGCGTATGGCTTAGCATTACAAGTGCCTGATGGAGGATCAAAAGCTCGGGTATTATTGATTTGAAGCAGCTTTTCTAAAGTGCCTTCTAAAGCTTCTATTCGTTTTTGAGTTAAAGCTACTTCTGGACTAAAGTTGTGCACCCAAACTTCTTGAGGATTGATCCTGGCTGTACCCGTTAATATTTTTTTATCAGCTTTAGGAACAACTGAAGGTGCTTTTTTACTCATGACTATGACCGTCAAAGCGACAATGATGATCCCTAAAGCACCAATCACACCATAGAGTAAAACGACTTGTTTTGATTTTATCTTTGATAACACGGCTTATAACCTCTGCAAAGCATATAAAAGGGTTTTATCCCCGGGCTCAACTTGCCGACTTTCTAAACACAAGGCCAGATCGCCAGGTTTATAAAAAAGTTTTTCATCTAATTCGTGACTTTTTGTTCCATTTTTAATAGACCAAACAGTTACCGAATAAGAACCCGCTTGATAGGTTTTAATAAAAGAGAACCGATAACCAGAAGGGCCAGTCCGCGATAACTGCTGTTTCTTTTCTACAGGGCTCAACTCACCTAAAATTACTTGCTTCATAATTTGTATAAATTGCTCTTGTAGGGTGCCACTTGCGCTTGCGTTAATAAAAGATACATGACTATCTGTGTGATCTGACTTTTGTTGAGCGTTAAGCCGGTTTTTTAGAACAATGGTTGTTGCAGCCCCAGGGTTGGGTTTTAAAAGCAAATCTTGTGTAAGGCCATTTTCAGTAATGACCGTTAATGACAAAGGCTTATCATTGTTTTCAGCCGTTGGTTTTATAAAAACCTGACCCGTTTGTTCATCTGTTTGAACAACAAAAGTACCTTCATCACCAAAAACATTAACAATCCTATCATTTGAGACTGCCACGCGATTCATCATCTCTTGAGAAATGCTCGCTTCAATGCGATGGGTCTCTGACATACTGAAGACTTGATTGTCAGCAAAAGTGTTTTCGCTAGCTATATTCAAACAAAATAAAATAGCTAGGCTTTTCGATACTTTAAATACCTTAAGAAGAACTTTCATCAACATGCTCCTTTTCTGACTTTACTAATTGAAAAGATTTCAAAAATAATCGTGATTGTTTTTGTTCAAAAACCAACCTATAAGTTTCTCGAACTTGCGAAATTTTCTTAGCAGCCACATAGCTTATTAAGTCGCCCGTGATTTCCGCAGCATGTTCTCCTAAAAAAAGCTGTATGTCTTGCGGGGCAAAATGGAGGCTTAATTGCTCCTTATTTAAGCGTTTTTCATCTTCTAGTAGTTTTGCTTTAAAACTGCCATAGGCATTGGAAGAAATATATCTTAGCAAAACTTCTCCTTGAGGGATGAGATTAGACTCTGACACATCCAAAAGCAGATGACAAAAATACAAAGCCATCTCTTCTATATAACTTGGAGAAAAGCGGTTTCCCTCCACCCAATAACTATTTTTGAGCTCGGGCGGACTAATAATCGTCCGCTCATTTTTAAAAAATAAT